>CALPYQ020000100.1 GCA_943327965.2 Singulisphaera sp. GP187 | reverse complement strand
GATGCTTGCCGCAATTTGCGGGGTGAGATGAGCGTCTCCCCTGCCACCAAGTTGCCCTTGTATGTGTTGGGCGACGCGCAGTTTATGAAGACCGCTGGACCCGTGTTACAAGCTCTGGCCAAGCTGAACGAAGTCAAAGTGTTTGACAACGAAGCCGAGTGGACCCAAGCGGCAGCGGCAGCCCCAGTGGCTGTCGTGGGCGAAGCTCGCCTTTGCTTGTTCATGGAAGTCGATGTGGCCGCTGAGAAAATTCGCCTCAGCAAAGAAGTGGCCCGCTTGGCGGCTGAAATTGGCAAAGCCAATGGCAAGCTCAGTAACGAAGCCTTTGTGGCCAAAGCACCACCCGCTGTGATCGACCAAGAGCGCAAGCGTGTGGCAGATTTTGAGGCGACCTTGAGCAAGGTGAAGGCTCAGTTGGCGCAACTTGAAGCAAGCCCACAAAAGTCTTGAAATGGCACTGTCAAGAAACTGTGTTATTTTCTAGAACGAATCAACTCAAGCCAACTAAGTCATGAGCACAACACCCAGCATTCGAAAAGCGGTTTTTCCAGTTGCAGGACTTGGAACCCGATTTTTGCCAGCCACCAAAGCAGCGCCCAAAGAAATGCTGCCGGTTGTCGACAAGCCCCTGATTCAGTATGCCGTGGAAGAGGCTTACTCAGCTGGCATTCGCCACATGATTTTTGTCACTGGCCGCAGCAAGCGCGCCATTGAAGATCACTTCGACACAGCCTACGAACTCGAAACTGAACTTGAGAGTGCGCACAAAGAAGAGCTGCTCAAATTGGTTCGCTCGGTGCAACCCGATGACATGGTTTGCGCCTATGTCCGACAGCCTCGCTCACTGGGCCTTGGTCATGCTGTTTTGTGTGCTGAAGCCATGGTGGGTCGTGAGCCCTTCGCCGTTTTATTGGCCGATGACTTGATGGTGGGCCTGAAAGGGGGTCCCTCTGTTTTGGCGCAAATGGTCAACGCCTACGAACAGCAAGGTCGTTCTATTCTTGCGGTTCAAGAAGTTCCTTTAGATCATGTCAAACGGTATGGCATTGTGGCTGGCGAATCAGCGGGAAAACAACTTATTCGCGTTGAACAAATTGTTGAAAAACCTTCACCAGAAAAAGCGCCCTCTCGCATGGGTGTGGCGGGTCGTTATATTTTGACACCGGGTATTTTTGATGAAATCAAAAACCAACCGACAGGTGTGGGCGGCGAGATTCAACTCACAGATGCCATCGCGCGATTAAAAACCCGCGAAGCCGTCTATGCCTTCCAATACGAAGGCAAACGCTACGATTGCGGCAGCAAAGAAGGCTTCTTAGAAGCCACGGTTGAATTGGCTTTAGAGCATCCCCAAGTGGGTGATTCGTTTAGGGCCTACTTGAAGACGCTTAGCCTCTGATCGATTAAACGTTCATCAAACTTCACACTTTGAAGTTTGATGCTTCAGCGCCGTTTCATCCAAATGAGAAAACGGTCACCCTCGGTTTCTTGCGCCAGCAATTCATTGCCAGTTTGTCTGGCAAAGGCTTCAAAGTCGCGTGGGGCGCCGGGGTCAGTGGACATGACCTTGATCACTTGACCTGAGGTCATGGCTGTCAAAGATTTCTTGGCTTTTAAGATGGGCAACGGGCAGTTGAGTCCGCAGGTGTCCAACTCAATATCAAACGCTAAGCTCATCTATTTGCTTTCTTCTGAATCGACTCTGAAAGTTATTCTGCTGCACGGCCTTGTGCATCGCGCTCTTCCCAGGTCATGAACTTGGGCTCAATGCCTTGTGTGCGCAACCAATCGCCCAAGGCATAACCGGTACCGGCGGGCCAACACACCAATTCGTCAAAGTTGTACATCTTGTACTCCGCCAATTCAGGCGACAACTTGACAGTTCCTGTTGCCACGGCATGGTAGGCAATGATGACTTGGTTCATTCGCTGAAAGTCGTAAACACCAATGAGTTTCAAGGCATTGACCTGCAAATTGGTTTCTTCAAAAATTTCGCGTGAAATGCCCTCCTCGGGCGTTTCACCGGCCTCCATGAAGCCCGTGATTAGAGCGAACTTTCGGCCCGACCATGCGGCATTGCGTGCCAGCAAAATTTGATTTCCAACTTGAACAATGCCCGCCAATACGGGGGTTGGATTGTTCCAATGCGTGAAATCACAAGCCGTACAACGCAGGCGAAGTTTTTCACCGCCGTCTTCCATTTGCGGCGTCCATGCCAGGGGCGCGCCACAGCAGGGACAAAAACGATATTCAATCATGCTGGAAAAACACCTGTAGAAAGATAACGATCACCCCGATCACACACAATGAAAACAATGGTGGCATTGGCTTCACGGGCTGCGACTTGCTGCGCCACCCAACAGGCGCCTGCAGCTGAGATGCCGGCAAACAAACCTTCTTCACGCGCCATCTGACGGCATGTATCTTCGGCATCGTCTTGACTGACATACATCAGTTCATCGACGTTGGCGGGGTTGTAGATTTTGGGTAAATATTCCTCAGGCCATTTGCGAATGCCAGGAATGCGAGACCCCTCACTGGGCTGTGCACCAATGATTTGAATCTTTGGATTTTTTTCCTTCAGAAACTGCGACACACCTGTGATGGTGCCCGTGGTGCCCATGGCACTGACAAAATGCGTGACACGGCCTTCTGTTTGAGCCCAAATTTCGGGGCCTGTGGTTTCGTAATGAATGCGGGGGTTATCGGGGTTGGAAAATTGATCCAAGATGCGGCCCTTGCCCTGCGCAGCCATGTTGTCCGCCAAATCGCGGGCGTACTCCATTCCGCCGCTCTTGGGCGTCAGGATAAGCTCGGCACCAAAGGCCTTCATGGTTTGCGCACGTTCAATGGACAAGTCTTCAGGCATGATCAAAATCATGCGATAGCCCTTGATGGCGGCGGCCATGGCCAACGCAATGCCTGTATTGCCCGAAGTAGCTTCAATGAGGGTATCGCCCGGTTTGATTTCGCCGCGTTCTTCAGCGCGCTTGATCATGGACAAGGCAGGTCTGTCTTTGACGGAACCGGCTGGGTTGTTGCCTTCCAATTTGCCTAGGATGACATTGTTTTTTGTCTTGCAATGGTCGGCAGCCAGTCTCTGCAAAAGCACCAAAGGTGTGTTGCCAATTGAATCTTCAAGCGTGCGATAAGTCATTTTCTGCATTCACTGAAATGTCTTTTAAGCTGCCATTATCGTCGTTAACCAAGCGTCCACTTGTTGCTTGAAAGGCATGGCACTGACCGCACCATGGGCTTGCGTTGACAAAGCCGCCGCCGCATTGGCAAGCCGCAAAGACGCCTCCCAAGGGATGCCTTGCGACAAATTGGCCGCCAAGGCCCCCGTAAAGGTATCCCCCGCGCCAATGGTGTCTTTGACAGTCACCGAATGCCCTGGCACCCGGTGGACAGTTTGCCCTGGCCGGAACAAGGCGCAACCTTTTTCTCCCAGCGTGACCACTACGGCGCCTACACCCTTTTGAAGCAATTGGTGGGCCGCCACATTCAAGTCTTTGGTTTGGTATGGGGCCAATTTGAAGAGTTCTTCCTCATTGGGCGTGAGCACATCAATCAGAGGCCAAAGATCATCTGGTAAATCGATGGCAGGCGCTGGATTGAGCAAGGTCATGGCGCCCGCTTGTCGGGCCAACACAAAGGCCGCTTGCGTGGCAGGCAGGGGAACTTCACAAGACGCCATCACAACTTTGGATCTGTTGATCATGTTGGCCGCAATCGCAACATGCGCTGCTGTCAGCCCCGCGCCAGCACCTGGATAGACTGCAATGGAATTATCGCCATCGGCATACACCAAAATGAGTGCCGTACCGTTGACCTCATTGGCAGCACGTTGCACACAAGACGTGTCAATCCCTTCACCCTGCCACAAGTCAAACCCCATCCGACCAAAGTCCTCGCCACCCACTCTGGCAATGAGGCCCACCTTGGCGCCCATTCGCGCAGCCGCGATGGCCGCATTGCTGCCTTTTCCGCCAGGCTGTCTTTCGAAGCCAGTGGCCAACTTGGTTTCGCCTCGGCGCAGAGGCTCGGGAATGTGTGCAATCAGATCGACATTCCAGCTGGCCACACAAACCACACTGACTGCATTGCTGAAATGGTGGCTGTCAACCTCCATTAGCCAGAACCCTTGACGCCATAGCCCATGGTTTGCGGCAACCACAAAACAATTTCAGGAAACACCGTCATGGCGACCAACAATCCGAGCAACATGACCAAAAAGAGCCAGCCTTCTTTCATCATGTCGCCAATCGGTATACCTGTCAGCGCTTTGATGACAAACAACAACATGCCAAAAGGTGGATGAATCAAACCAATCATCATGTTGAGGACCACCAGCACCCCAAAGTGAACAAGGTCGACACCCAACAATTTGGCGGCCGGCAGCAGCATGGGAACAAAGACCAACAGCAAGACCGAGACATCTAAGAAACAACCCAAGATCAAAAACAAGGCGTTGACCATGAACAAGAACTGCAACTTGCTCAATTGCAAACTGTCGACCCATGCGGCCATGGCTTGCGGCACACCCTCAGAGGTAAATGCAAAATTGAGCATGAATGAGCCCGCCAAAATGATGGTGATGACAGCGCTTGAACGCGTTGACTCTAAAACCACCCCCCAAAAAGCGCGCCAACTAAGGGCTCTAAAAACAAAGGCTGCCAAGATGAGGGCGTGAAAAGCCGCAACAGCGGCAGCTTCGGTGGGCGTAAAAGCCCCGGAATAAATGCCACCCAACAACACAATGGGCATGGAAAGCGGCAATGCACCCCTGAAAATAATGGAAGGCCATTGTTTCAAAGGTATGGGATCTTCGCGCGGCATGTTCCGCTTGGTGGCAATGAAATGAACCACGGTCATCATCAAGATGGTCATGAACAAGCCTGGTACAACACCCCCTAAAAACAAAGCACCGACAGAAGCACCCGACACAAGTGCATAAATGACCATGGGGATAGAAGGCGGAATGATGGGTCCCAGCGTGGCACTGGCCACCACCACAGCACCAGCAAATCCAGGGGTGTATTCTGGTTTTTTAAGCATTTGCTTAATGGTCACCAAACCCGGGCCAGCGGCATCGGCAATGGCACTGCCACTCATGCCAGAAAAAATAACACTGACCAAAATGTCAACTTGCGCCAGACCACCCCGCATACGACCAACCAAGATGCGACAAAAATCGAAAATGCGCTCGCTGACCGTGCCTGCGTTCATGATGTTGGCCGCAAAAACAAAAAGCGGGACTGCCAACAAAACATAGCTGTTGTAAAGGCCATTGCTAACTTGCTCTGCAACCAGCCCTAAGTCTTGGCCTTTGACCAACAAATAAGCCACACCGGCCATCAACATGGAAAAGCCAATGGGCATGCGCAGTAGCATGCCCACCACCACCACAGACACCAAGGCCCAAAGTGCCATCGTCATACTGAAATTCCTTGATCGTCTAGGCCTTGGCCTTTGATTGCGCCATAGATGCCCCATGCACTTCTAAAAACAAGCGCAATTAACAAAAGCACAAACGGCAAGAAGACCCATTGAAAAGAAATGCTCAAAACAGGCGACGATTCACGCGCCATGAAATGAACATAGTCCCAACTGGCTGGAATGGCCACCAATGCCAAACCACCGATCATGGCATTTCCCACAATGCGCATCCAACGCCGCGTCGCTTTACTTGCACTGTTCCAAATTAAATCAAAGACCACCTGTTCTTTTTCGGGCACCATGAATGCAGCCGCCCACAAGATGGCCCAGATGTACAAAATAACAGCCAACTCATCCGTCCAAGGCAAGGGCCGATTAAAGCCAAAGCGCGCTGCAATTTGAACTAAAAAAGTAACAAACAAGCAAAGAAAAATAGCGCCGCCGAACGAGTCGGCGACTTTCTTAAACAACTTCATTGAGTTTTAAATTAGCGTGTCTTATTGATGCTGTCCAACAAGCCACTTGGCCATGTCTTGGCGTAATCAGACTTGGCGTAAGTGTCTTGTACCGACTTCTGGAAGGCCTCTACGTCAGGGGTTGTGACCTGCAAACCTTCTTTCTTGAAGAAGTCAATGATTTGGCCTTCTTCTTTGATTCGGTTTTCATTGTTGTACTGGGCAGCAGCCAAAGCAGCTGCCTTGACGTTTTGCTTTTGAGCGGGCGAGAGTGCATTCCAAGTTTTGTTAGAGATAGCAATGAAAATGCCATCCACCAGGTGGTTGGTCAAAACAAGTTGCTTGGTCACTTCATAAAACTTGGCGGCACGAACGGTTGGCAAGGGATTGTCTTGACCATCGATGGTGCCAGTTTTCAAGCCCAAATAAACTTCACCAAAAGCCAATGGTGTGGCAGTTGCACCCAATGCTTCACCTAAGAACAGCCACTCTTTGCTGCCAGGCATGCGCAACTTAACGCCCTTCAAATCTGCAG
>CALPYQ020000099.1 GCA_943327965.2 Singulisphaera sp. GP187 | reverse complement strand
ACGGCTGCAACCTTGGTACCGCCTTATCTGACCATGCCGCTGATGGACGATGTGCTCATTCCTTATCAGAATGGCAAAAGCATCGACCCCAAAGTGGTGTCTTGGTATTTGTTGGGCCTCTTCGCTTCGGCTTTGGTAGCTTGGGGCTTGGGTTGGATCAAAACATATATTTTGGCGCTGGTTTCTGAGCGAATTGGTGCCGACCTCAGAACCACCACTTACCAACATTTGTTAAAGCTGTCCTTGGAATATTTTGGGGGACGACGAACCGGCGATTTGATTGCCCGCATTGGCAGTGAAACCGATCGCATCAATGTCTTTTTGTCGCTTCACTTGCTGGACTTTGCCACGGATGTGTTGATGATCATGATGACCGCCATCATCTTGTTTTCTATCAATCCCACTTTGGCCATTGTGACTTTATTGCCCTTGCCATTCATTGGCTGGTTGATTCATGTGGTGCGCGAAAGACTGCGCACTGGCTTTGAAAAAATTGACCGTGTTTGGTCTGAAGTGACCAATGTGTTGGCTGACACCATTCCGGGTATTCGTGTGGTCAAGGCATTTGCACAAGAAGACCGCGAAGCGCAGCGCTTCATTGATGCCAATAAACACAATTTGACTGTGAACGATCGATTGAACAGGGTCTGGTCGGTGTTCTCACCCACCGTCACCTTGATGACGGAAATTGGTTTGTTGGTGGTCTGGGGTTTTGGTATTTGGTTGGTTTCAAAAGATCAAATCACGGTGGGTGTATTGACCGCATTCTTAGCCTACATTGGCCGCTTTTACACGCGCTTAGATTCGATGAGCCGGATTGTTTCGAGTACCCAAAAAGCTGCTTCAGGCGCAAAGCGTATTTTTGAAATTCTGGACCATGTCTCGAGTGTTCCAGAGCCCATCAATCCTGTCTCCTTGCCCAAAGTTGAAGGCAAAATTACGCTCACGAATGCCAGCTTCCGCTATGGCAATCGAGCCGTGATCAAACAATTGAATTTGGACATCAAGCCAGGCGAAATGATTGGCTTGGTGGGCCATAGCGGTTCCGGCAAAAGTACCCTGGTCAACTTGATGTGCCGCTTTTATGACTTGTCTGAGGGCAGCATCGCCCTCGATGGTGTGGACATTAAGCAGCTGAAGGTGGCCGACTACCGCAGACACATTGGCTTGGTTTTGCAAGAGCCCTTCTTGTTCTTTGGCACCATCGCAGACAACATTGCTTACGGTATGCCCGAGGCAACCCGTGAGCAAATTGTGGCCGCTGCACGTGCAGCGCATGCGCATGAGTTTATTTTGCGCATGCCGCAGGGCTATGACTCCTTGGTGGGTGAGCGGGGTCAGGGCTTGTCGGGTGGTGAGAGACAGCGCATCTCTATTGCACGCGCGTTGCTCATCAATCCACGGATTTTAATTTTGGACGAAGCCACCTCGGCGGTGGACACTGAAACCGAAAAAGAAATTCAAAACGCTTTGGACAATTTGGTTCGTGGTCGAACCACCATTGCCATTGCCCACCGCCTGTCAACTTTGCGCAAAGCAGACCGCTTGGTGGTCATGGACAAAGGCTTGATTGTCGAAGAGGGTACACACGACGTCCTCATTGAAAGCAAGGGTGCTTACTGGCGCTTGTACGAAGCCCAACAAAGACAGGCCGAATCTGAAGGTGCCGTCTTAAGAGAAACGGTGACAGCATGAGTGCCGATGTGTTGAACATTCAATTTGATCAAAGCCCATCGGGTCGGTGGTTTTATGTGTCTGCTGAAGGTGTTCGTTACGATCACGTTTTGGCTGTTCGTTCTTTTCCAGTCGCGGCGCCCGATGAAGGCGTTGCAGTGGTTGATGTCGATGGCAAAGAATTACTCTGGATTCCGCACCTCAGTGAGCTTTCTTCGAGCGTACGCAGCAACATTCAAAAAGCCATGACGCAGCGCGAATTTATGCCACAAATTCTCAAGCTGTATGGCGTCAGTAGTTTTGTCACACCCAGCACATGGGACATCGAAACGGATCGGGGCCGTACTTTCTTGCTACTGAAAGGTGAGGAAGACATTCGCCGTTTGTCAGGCACGGTTTTGTTGGTGACTGACGGCCATGGCGTCCAATTTCTCATTCGAGATTTGGCGCAAATGGACCGCTTCTCGCGGAAGCTGTTAGACCGATTTTTATAATTTGCCGCGGCAATCTGCGTGGACATCCAATGGGGCTTGGTACACCTCGGTGCTGATGCCCATCAAGCCTAATGCCGAGTGAAAATAGTTGTCATGCGTCAATGGCATGTTGATTTTTTTCTTCAAGCACTCGCTATTTAACCCAGTCTGCTTTTCAAAGTTGGGTGACAACCAAGTGATCCAAGGTACACGCTTTTGAACATCGGGTGCAACGCGGTAAGGCAAGCCGTGCAAGTAGATATTGTTCTCACCCAAGGATTCACCGTGATCGGACACGTACAGCATGGCAGCGGCATGTGTTTTGTCTGACTTTTTCAGCCATTGAATGGCTTGGCCAAGAAAGTGATCGGTGTAGAGAATGGTGTTGTCAAATGAATTCACCACTTGCTCGCGTGAGCACTCCTGTAAGGCATTGCTTTTACATTCAGGCTGAAATTTTTTGAAGTTGTCAGGGACGCGTTTGTAGTATGCAGGTCCATGGCTACCCATCTGGTGCATCACCACCACCACGCCCTTGGCGCGACGATCTGCGGGCAAGGCTTGAATGCGTTCGTCCAATTGATGCAGCATGATTTCATCAAAGCATTCACCACCTTTGCACAAAGTGGGGTGTTTGAGTTCTTTGGTAAGGGCTTGCGGAACGCGTTCGCAAACACCTTTGCAGCCCGACTGATTGTCAATCCACAGCACTGCCAAGCCGGCATGGTGGAAAACATCGATGAGGCTTTCGTAATTGTTTTTTCTCGATTCAAAGGCTTCCTTGCCCAAATGTGAAAACATGCAGGGCACAGACGTGGCGGTGCTGGTGCCGCACGACATCACGCCGCGCAGGCTGACAACATTTTCTTTGGACAGTTCGGGTGTGGTGTTGCGCTCATAGCCATTAAGACCAAAATTGCCCATGCGCGCAGTTTCACCCAAAACCAACAGCAGCATGGGTGGTTTGTCGGAGGCTTTGGCTGTTGCCAGCTTGGCATCTTGACCTACGGGCAACAGGGTTTTGTTGTCTTGTTGGAAGGGTTTGGCAGCCACCATGCCAATGGCGTAATAGCTGTTCAGTGGATTGATCAAGTAGCGCAACTGTGTGTGGTTGCGCATGATGGAGGAGAAGTCTTGGAAAACAGCCAATAAGGCGCCCACAATAACGGCCATCGACAGAACCGCCATGAGAAGATTGGCCAATAATTGTTGACCAAATCGCAGCGATTTGATGGGCGTTTTCCAAAGTACCCAACTGGGCAAGATGCCCAAAAGTCCAAAGCTGATGAGCATTCGCCAATTGAGAAGGTCCAAGGCTTCCTTGGTATCTGTTTGAATCACATTGGTGATCATGGTGCTGTCAATCACGATGCCATAGCTCATCATGAAGTAGGCACCACTGGCTGCGCTGAAAAAGAAAACGGTTAACACCGGCTTCAGCAATTTGCCCCAGTTGAAAAAACTCAAAATTGTGGTCAAAGCGCCAGTGATGATGACGGCAAAACCAACCGAAAAAGCCAGTCCACGCAGGCCATTCACTTCAGGAAGTTGATGAATTTGTTCCCACAGCGCGTAATTGCTAGCGCTGGCAAGCCAGAGACTGCCCAGCAAAGCGACCCAGACAGGATGCCATGCGTTGGATTTTGAGGTTTGAGATCTTTGGGATTTGGATGTCATGGGCTGAAGTTTATCGCTTCAAACCCTCAAGCTGGCCAAACCGACGCATGTTCAGGCACGATTGCGCGCATTTTGAGTTCTCTTTCAAGCCTTTGACGAAGGGCGTCAGAGGCTTCTCGTTCGCCATGAACGACATAGACTTGGGCGGGTTTTTGCGGCATCTTTTTCAACCAGTCTAGGACTTGATTGCCATCTGCATGGGCTGAGGCCGAACTCAGTTGAACGACTTCAGCGGCAACAGGCAGGTCCTTGCCGTGCAAGCGAATGGTTGATGCGCCACTGGCCAAACTGGCACCACGCGTGCCTGGCGACTGATAGCCCGTCAGGATGACCATGTTGCGGTGATTCCCCACATGGTTGGCCAGGTGGTGCAATACACGCCCGCCGGTGGCCATGCCGCTGGCTGACAAGATCACCATGGGGCCGTGTCTTTTCACCAAAGCCTTAGATTGTTCGGGGGTTTGTATCATGGTGGCCACGTGGTCCATGGCTTGAACTTCTTTTTCACTCAATCGGTGTTCCCCCATGTGGCGCTTAAACAAGGCGGTGGTGTGAATGGCCATCGGACTGTCTAAGAAAATGGGCAAGCCGTGTGGAATTGCGCCTTGCGCTTTGAGTTGGGCAATGCTGTGCAAAATGGCTTGTGCTCGTCCAACGGCAAACACAGGCACCACGGCCACACCCCCTCGTGCAGAAACCCGCTTCAATGCCTCCCCCAGTTCTTCGTTGACGTTTTCCTCGGGGTGAATGCGATTGCCATACGTCGACTCAATCAGCACGGTATCGGCTTGAGGTGGCGCATCAGGCGGCGTCATCAAGCTGTCGTCGGGACGACCTAAGTCACCTGAAAAAAGGATCCGTTTACCGCCAACTTCCAACAGCAAACTGGCTGCCCCCAAGATGTGACCAGCGCTGCTGAACTTGGCATTCCATCCTTGAATGGGTTGGAACCATGTGTTGAGCTTTTCCAGATGAAACTGCTGCAAACAAAACTTGGCATCTTGTTGGGTGTACAGCGGCAAAGCAGGGCTGTGTTTGGAGTAGCCGTGTTTGTTGGCAAAGTAGGCATCTTCTTCTTGAATGTGCCCACTGTCTGGCAACAAGATGGCGCACAAATCGCGCGTCCCCGATGTGCTGTGAACCTTGCCTTCAAAACCATTGCGTGCCAACAGCGGCAAGTAACCGCTGTGGTCCAGATGGGCATGCGTCAGAATGACGGCATCGATGTCTTTGGGCGGGGTGGGGCAGGGATCCCAATTGCGCAGGCGAAGTTGTTTGTAACCCTGAAACAAGCCGCAATCGACCAACAGTTTTTGGCCGTTGTGCTCAACGCAGTATTTGGAACCGGTGACTGTGTCAGCACCGCCTAAAAATCGAATGTTAAGTGTCATGTGTCCATGTTAGGCCGATGGCCCAACATGGAATTGACTTGGATCAAGCTCGGGTCCTAAATGAGGACCCCCAACTTATGCGCCGAATAAACCTTTGAGTTTGTCGGTCCAACTGTTGCCTGTGGGCATGTGCTTGGCACCGCCTTTTTGCAAAGACTCATCAAACTCCTTCAGCAGCTTGCGCTGATGTTCCGTCAGCTTGACGGGCGTCTCGACAGTGATGTGGCAATAAAGGTCGCCTGGGTAGCTGGCGCGCACGCCCTTAATGCCCTTGCCGCGCAAACGGAACTGCTTGCCAGTTTGCGTGCCTTCAGGAATGTCGATGGCTGCCTTGCCATTGAGCGTGGGCACATCAATTTCGCCGCCCAGCGCGGCTTTGCTGAAACCGATGGGCACAGAGCAATGCAGGTCGTCGCCATCGCGCTCAAAGATCTCGTGTTTCTTGAGTCGAATCTCGATGTACAAGTCGCCAGGAGGACCACCATTGGTGCCAGGCTCACCGTTGCCGGTACTGCGAATGCGCATGCCGTCGTCAATGCCCGCAGGGATTTTGACTTCAAGTGTTTTTTGCTTTTTAAGCTTGCCTTGACCACTGCAGGAAGGGCAGGGATCGGAAATGATTTTGCCGGAGCCACGGCAGTGAGGACATGTTTGCTGAACACTGAAGAAACCTTGGCGCATTTGCACTGTGCCAGAGCCTTGGCAAGTGCCGCAGGTTTTGGCACTGGTGCCTTTTTTGGCGCCGGTACCATCACAAGGATCGCACTCTTCCCAGCCGGGAATTCGAATTTGCGCGTCTTTGCCAGCAGCGGCTTCTTCCAAAGTCACTTCCATGGCATAGCTTAGGTCGCCGCCGCGGAATACTTGACGGCCACCACGGCCGCCGCCCCGTTGTTGACCAAAGATGTCACCAAAGATATCCCCAAAGGCTTCACCGAAGCCGCCAAAACCTTCAGCACCGCCGCCTGGCCCGCGCATGTTGGGGTCGACGCCAGCGTGGCCGTACTGGTCGTAAGCCGCACGTTTTTGGGCGTCAGACAACATCTCGTAGGCCTCTTTGACCTCTTTGAATTTGGCCTCGGCTTCTTTGGCATCGTCGCCCTGATGGCGGTCAGGGTGGAACTTCATCGCCAATTTGCGATACGCCTTTTTGATCTCTTCTTCAGAGGCGTTCTTGGCTACACCCAATACTTCGTAAAAGTCTCGTTTGGCCATCGTTTTTTGCTACTGTTTGAACAAGAACGCCGCGAAAGCGATTT
>CALPYQ020000098.1 GCA_943327965.2 Singulisphaera sp. GP187 | reverse complement strand
CCAAACGCAAGTCTTGGCCATGAGCACTGGCAAAGCCCTGAACATCCTCAGTGATGAAGTCATCCAAAGGGTACAGACCCCTTCAGGCGCAGACCGCCACCCAAGGGGCGAACGAGAGCGGCTCTACTTTGAAGCCAACATGCGCATCCTCGATCGCACCAACCCGGGTTATGCCGACTGAAGAAATAGGAAACCAATAAAAAAGCACCGAGTGTTGCCACTGGGTGCTTGGTGTTCTGAAGAATGTTGGTAGGCGCGATTGGACTCGAACCAACGACCCCCACCATGTCAAGGTGGTGCTCTAACCAGCTGAGCTACGCGCCTACAAATTCAGCCCGCATTGTAGCATCAAAAAAAGGGCGAATTTTCCAGTCCTACTGCCTTAATTTCGCTTGACCATGGCCACCCCAGGCACGGCTGTCACGGTTTGCATGACTCGTTTCAAAAGAGATGCATCGGCCACCTCCACCGTGAAGGTCATCCAAGCTGCGCCCTTAACCGATTGAGTTTGAACCCCAATCACGTTCATTTTCTCCTTGGCAAAGACCTCTGAAATATCACGCAGCAGCCCCTGCCGATCGGTGGCCTGCACAGAAACCTCCACGGGATACAACAAAGTTTGACCTGGCTTTTGCACGCCCCACCTGACTTCAATGACTCTCTCACCATGTTTGGCCAAAAGCCCCTTAAATTGACGACAGTCTTCGCGATGAATGCTCACCCCCTTGCCACGGGTGACGAAGCCGCTAATTGAATCAGGCGGCGCTGGTCGGCAGCATTTGGACAGCTGTGTGAGCAATGAATCGACGCCAACCACCAATACGCCCGACTGCGACTTTGGCGGCACCACCCGCGATTTCTTGAGCAACACGAAATCGTCGGGGTGCATCACAGGTTCGGGAGGCCTTAAGAAAACCTCAATGTTTCGCAAAGAAAATTCATCTTTGCCAACGGTTTCAAACAAGGCTTCGGCGGATTTAAATCCTAAGTTTGAAGCCAAATCTTCCAACTTGATGGCGGTCTTTCCTTCTCTCTGCAAAATCTTTTCAACAGCTTCACGACCTTTTGCAATGCTTTCGTGTGTGATTTGCGCATTGAACCAAGCACGCACCTTGGAACGGGCTCGGTGACTGGCCAAGAAACCCAATTCGGTGTTCAACCAATCGCGCGAAGGCCCGCCTTCCTTGACGGTGGTAATTTCTACCGTCTGACCATTTTGCAAAGGCGTGTTGAGCGGAATCATGACGCCATCGGCTTTGGCACCACGGCATCTGTGACCCAAATTGGTGTGCACGGTATAGGCAAAATCGATGGGGGTGGCGCCCTGAGGCAATTCAACGATGGCGGCATTAGGCGTCAGCACGTAGATGCGGTCGTCAAACAACGAAGCACCATCCACTTCGGGCGAAGCAAGCCTTTCGGTCTCATTTGGATCAGAAGCAGCCATGGCCTCGGAAGACATGTCACGCTCCCATGCCAACAACTGTCTCAAGACCGCAATTTTGGCGTCGTAATCGCTGTTGGCACTGACACCCACATAACCCTTGGTACCGGCTTCTTTGTAAGCCCAGTGTGCAGCGACGCCATGCTCTGCATGATCGTGCATCGCCTGCGTGCGAATTTGAATTTCGATGGGCCGATCGAATTGATCGCGGACAACCGTGTGCAAAGACTGGTAGCCATTGGCTTTTGGTTTGGCAATGTAATCATCAAACTCAGATGTAATGGGTACAAAGTTTGAATGAACCCAGCTAAGGGCCTCGTAGCAATCGGCCACATTGGCAACAATGACTCGCATGGCTCGTATGTCAAAAACCTGCGAGAAGTTGAGTGATTTGCCACGCATTTTTTTAACAATGCTGTAGATGTGTTTGGGACGGCCTTGTACCGATGCACGCACATTTTGTGCGGCCAACTCAGTCTGCACCTTCTCGCGCAAAAGATGCATATTGCTCTCGCGCTCAGCACGCTTTTCATCTAACAGCTTGGCAATTTTTTTGTAGGTATCGGGTTCTAAGAAACGAAACGAAAGGTCTTCCAATTCCCATTTAATTTCCCAGATACCCAAGCGATTGGCCAATGGCGCAAACACTTGCAAGGATTCTTTGGCCAATGCACTGGGTACTTCTTTTTTGGCACTTGCAAAATAGCGCAATGTTTGCAAACGCGATGCCAAGCGCAGCATGATGACGCGCAAGTCTTTGCTAAATGCCAATAACATTTTGCGCACATTTTCAGTTTGCGCCCGAGGGTTATCTTGAAGCTGGGCCGATGAAACTACGGTGCGCGAAATTCGTTGAACTTCTACCAACTTGGTGGTTTCAACCGCCAGCGCCGCCAACTCATTGCCAAATGTTTTGGCAATGACTTCTTTTGGCCGGCTTAAGTGGGGACAGGCATAGACCAAATAGCTGGCCGCCTTGACATCGTCACCACTGTTCATGGTGTCCAAAATAGCGACCACGGCATCGGCATGCCCGAGTATGTTTTCTCCGGTGTCTAAATATTCACCCGACAAAAAAGGCTCAGCAAACGTCCTGGCGCGAGTTAGTAGATCGTCCAAATTTCCAGTCATGGATGCAGACCTAAAAACTGCCGAACGATGTCAATTTGATTTTCGTGAACCAAAGTGGGGGCGTGACCGACGCCTTCAATGCTGGCAACTTGCGGGCGTGGACCGCGTTGCGTCATTTCAATAACCGCAGCAGCACCTAAGAGCTCAGACTCTACGCCATGAATGAGCAGTGTTATGCATTGAATTAAATCGTAAACCTGCCAGAGCGCCGCCTCGCCTGCCTCAGCTTGCGCCTGGGTAACGGCTCTAACTGGGATGCCGATGGCAGGGTCATAGTGCAAAGACAATCGATCATTCTCAAATGTCCGCACCATGTGTTTGGACAATGCCAACCATTCTTCGGATGTATGGGGGCCAAACGAATTAGAAATTTGCCACAAGGCATTGGCAGCTTCTTGCACCGTTTGAAATTGTCCTACCTGTCCCACATAGTTCTGCATCTTCAAAATGGCGGGCCATGACACAACAGGCCCAATGTCATTTAATACCAAATGATGAACCGGAACGGGTAATGCTTGCGCGGCAAGCAACATGCCCACCACACCGCCCATGCTGGTGCCAATCCAGTCAAGTCTTTCGATGGCATGCGCCGCATTCAAGGCTTGGATGAGTAAACCCAAGTCGGCAGCATATTGTGCAAACTGATAACCCATGGGGTCTTTTAGCCAGTCACTTTGACCTCGGCCCACCACATCGGGGCAAATAACCCTGACGTCTGGCAAGTTGGCAGCCTGGGCCGATGCCACCAAAGCTTGCGCCAACACATCAAAGTCTCGCCCTTGTCGGGTTAAGCCATGCACACAAAAGACCACATGCGAAGCCGCAGGATTACCCCAAGACCAATAAGCCATGCGGTGTGTGCCCTGCGCATCGGGGCATTGGACAAAATCGAGAACGGGTTCGGACATGTTGTTGCAAGGCAGCCTAAGGGGCTTGGCCAAGTGACTCTATTCTAAATTTAGCGGCGCTTCGTCAGCATCATGTGACCGTGAGGCGTGATAATTTAGTTTTTTCTATCTCAATTGGAGAAACAGCATGCTGAAAGGCAAAACCGCTCTCGTTACCGGCTCTACCAGTGGCATTGGCCTAGGCATCGCCAAAGCTTTGGCCAAACAAGGCGCCAACATTGTTTTGAATGGCTTTGGCGACCATGCTGGCCCTGAAGCCGAAATTGCTGCTTTGGGTGCCCAAGTGGTCTACCACGGCGCTGACATGAGTAAGCCCGCAGAAATAGAAGCCATGGTGAAGTTTGCTGAAGAAAAATTTGGCAGCGTCGATATTTTGGTCAACAACGCCGGCATTCAACACGTAGCGCGCGTCGAAAATTTTCCTGTTGAGCGTTGGGATGCGGTCATCGCCATCAACTTGTCGAGCGCTTTTCATGCCTCGCGCGCTGTCCTCCCCGCCATGCAAAAAGCCAATTGGGGCCGCATCATCAATGTGGCATCGGTTCATGGCTTGGTGGGTTCTGCCGAAAAATCAGCTTATGTGGCGGCCAAGCACGGCATTGTGGGCTTGACCAAAGTCACGGCCCTAGAAAATGCCACCTCTGGCGTGACATGCAATGCGATCTGCCCAGGCTGGGTGTTAACGCCCTTGGTTCAAAAACAAGTGGACGCCAAAGCAGCGGCACTGGGCTTGAGCAACCAAGCCGCAACTGAATTGTTGTTGGGAGAAAAAGAACCCTCTAAACAGTTCACCACCCCCGAGGAGTTGGGTGAATTGGCCGTGTTTTTCTGCTCTGCTGCAGGCAACAACATTCGGGGTGTGGCCTGGAACATGGATGGTGGTTGGGCTGCGCAATAAGCACCACCAGCAAATGCCACCGCTTCAGGTGGCATTTTTTTTATGGCTTGTGAATTAAAACCACAGCCCGGGCTTCCATGCTGAGGCCCTCGCCCACTGGCCCCATTTTTTCGGCAGTTTTGGCTTTCACATTGACCTGCGACTCTTGGACGCCCAAGGCTTTGGCAATGGAAGATCTGATGTCTGAGCGATGCGGCGACAACTTGGGCGCTTGTGCGACGATGGTGCAATCGACGTTGCCCAACTGCCAACCCAATTGTTTAACGTGGTCGTACGCAATTTTCAAAAGTTTGGCAGAGTCTGCGCCTTTGTAAGTGGCATCGGTGTCTGGAAAATGCTGGCCGATGTCGCCCAAGCCTGCAGCGCCAAGCAAAGCATCTGTAATGGCATGCAACAACACATCCGCATCAGAGTGCCCCAACAAGCCTTTGTCGTAAGGCACATGAACACCACCCAACATGAGGGGACGCCCCTCAACCAAGGCATGTGTGTCCCAACCCTCGCCTACTCGGATGTTCATTTTCTGCTCCTCAGCAAATCTTCCGCCAATGCGAAATCGGGTGGATAGGTCACCTTGAAATTATGCGGACTGCCCACCACCAATTTGGGTGAAAAACCAGCCAGCTCCATGGCACTGGCTTCGTCTGTAATGCCTTCAAAGTTTTCAGCGGCCTTGGCTTGAAGCGCCGCATGAAGTTGGCCTGCCCTGAACATTTGGGGCGTCTGCGCTAACCATTTGTCTTGTCTTGGCAAAGTCTGACTCACACGGCCATTGACTGCTGCCTTCAAAGTATCAGGCAAAGGCAAGGCCAACAGGCCGCCAACTTCATCGTCCAAACAGGCGTCCATCAAGCGATTGATTTCCAATGGGCTTACGAGACATCGGGCCGCATCGTGCACCAAAATCCAATCGTCTGATTGCAAGCCTTCCGGGTTTTTCTGGCCATCTTGGAGAAGTTGGGACAAGCCATTGAAAACAGATTCAGCACGCGTCGATCCGCCGCAAGCCACACGCTGAAAATGATCTGGCCACTCGGGTGCTTGGGGCCAAGCATGCGAATCGTCGGGCGAAACCACAACCACCACTTGATTCAAACGTTTAACAGAGCCCAAAGCCATCAAGGTGTGCATGACCATGCTTTGGCCTGCAATCATTTCATACTGCTTAGGCTTGGAAGTACCGGCACGTGAACCCGTGCCAGCGCACGGCACCAATGCAAAACATCGGGCAGCAGGTGCCATAGGCTGAGCGCTAGAAAGGCTTAGTGGATCAGGTGAGTTCACAGTGCATCAATTTTGATTGCCAATACGCCAACTATACTATCGGAGTTCATGCAATTACCCGCGCTTAGCCTTGGAAAACGCTTCTCTCTGCCCCGTCCCATGGGATCGGCAGACGCTGTGCTATTGGCCCAATTGGCTGAAAGAGAGAAAGCACAAGGCCGCTTAACGGCCGTGGTGACTTCTGATGCGGCCGACTCACAAAGGCTAATGGACGAGGTTGCTTTCTTTGCCCCTAGCCTGCGATGCGCCATTTTCCCCGACTGGGAAACGCTACCCTACGACACCTTCTCACCCCACCAAGACCTGATCAGTGAACGCTTGGCAACCTTGTGGCGCATCAACCAACGCGACAAAGCCGAGGGTGCCGACCTGGTGTTCATTCCGGCCACCACCGCTTTGTACAGACTGGCACCGCCAGGATTTTTGGCAGGTTACACGTTTCACTTTAAATCCAAACAAAAGCTGGACGAAGCCAAACTCAAAGCGCAACTTACTTTAGCGGGCTACAACCATGTTAGCCAAGTGGTCAGCCCCGGTGAATATGCTGTTCGTGGCGGCTTGATTGACCTGTTCCCCATGGGCTCGCAAGTGCCCTACCGCGTCGATTTGTTTGACAACGAAATTGATTCCATTCGCACTTTCGATCCGGACTCACAACGCAGTTTGTATCCCGTTCCCGAAGTGCGCTTGCTGCCTGGCCGCGAATTTCCCATGGACGAAGCAGCGCGTGCCAAATTTCGGAGCCGCTGGCGTGAATTGTTAGATGGCGACCCCACCAAAAGTCGCATTTACAAAGACATTGGCAATGGCGTCGCCACAGCCGGTATTGAATATTACTTACCGCTGTTCTTTGAACAAACCGCCACAGTTTT
>CALPYQ020000097.1 GCA_943327965.2 Singulisphaera sp. GP187 | reverse complement strand
GCACTTGCTGAAGGCTCTTCCATTCCCTGCCCTCGTTGCGGTGGCTCTGGCCATGTGCGCGACACCGAGAGCTCGGCTTTGCAAATTTTGCGAATCATTCAAGAAGAGTCCATGAAGGACAACACCGCCGCAGTGCACGCACAAGTGCCAGTGGAAGTTGCTTCATTCTTGTTGAACGAAAAGCGTCCTGAAATTGCCAAGATTGAATTGAAGCAGCGCATCAATGTGCTGTTGGTGCCCAACAAGTCATTGGAAACACCTCATTACAAACTCGAGCGTTTGAAGCACGACGACCCCCGTTTGGACAACATCGAAGCCAGCTACACCATGGCGGAAGAAGTGGAAGATCCCACCACCGTCACACGTCGCTCGCAAGAACCTACCAACCGCCAGACGCCTGTCATCAAGGGCGTATTGCCCGATGCACCTGCGCCAGCCTCCGTGCCCAAGCCAGAAGCTGTCAAGACCGCTAAACCACAAGCGCAAGCTGAACCAAAGATCGAGCCAAGCGGTGGCTTCTTTGGCTGGCTCAAACGATTGTTTGGCGGCGAAACTGCCGTCCAAGAAGAACCTGCCAAGAATGTCGGTAAGCGCGGCGAGCGCACCGCCAAAGAAGGTGAGCGCACGGAACGTGGCGAGCGAGGTGGCGAACGCAATGGTGAACGCCGCGGCGGTCGCGGTGGACGTGGTGGCCGTAGAGGCGATCGAAATGATCGCAACGAAGGCGCTACTGAGCGCAATGAAAAAGTTGAGCGCAATACCGAGCGCAATACCGAACGCGATAGCAACGAAACTCGTACCCCTCGTGAAAATGGCGGCAATCGCCGCGGTGGTGATCGCAACGAGCGCTCGGGTCAACGTGGTGAGCGCGGTGAGCGTCGGGATAACGCACAAGTTAACCAAACTGCAGATGTTCAAAATGTGAGCGTCGAATCTCAAGAGTCTGGTGCAACAGAAACTCGCAACGAGGCTCGGCCTGATCGTGCACCCCGCGGTGAGGGTCGCCGCGAACGCGGTGAAGGCCGGCGCGAGCGTGGTGGCGAGCGCGGTGAGCGTCGCAATGAAGGCGGCCGTCAAAATGTTGCTGGTGAAAATGCCCAGACTGAAATGGCATTCAATGCAGACGCGACTGCTGCTGGCCAAAATGAAGCTGGACAAGCCAACGAAGAACGTCAAGATGGCACAACAGGCGCACCCGAGAAAAGGGAACGTCGCTCACGCGATCGTTATGGCCGTGATCGCAGAGAACGCAACACCAGCAACGACAGCGCTCCCGCTGAAAATACAAGTGCCGAAGCCAGCCCCACTGAGGCTTCCGACTCAGAAGGCGCATCAGCACCTCGTTCGTACTTTGACCGTGGCAATCAACAGGCCAGCGCAGAAACTGCTAGCCCAGTCAGCGCGACGTCAAACGCTGCCGAGCAAAAACCCACATCAAGCAGCACTGCAACAACTACGATGGCCGCTCAAGCACCTGCTGGTCTGCCCAAGGTTCAAGCCTATGAGTTGCCAATGGCCAGCTTGATTCAAGTGGCAGAAGGTTCTGGTTTGCAATGGGTTAATTCAGACCCCGAGAAAATTGCGCAGGTTCAAGCGGCCATTGCAGCTGAACCCAAGCCGGTTCACGTTCCAAGAGAGCGCCCACCCGCTGTGGTCTTTGACGAGGGTCCTTTGATCTTGGTAGAAACTCGCAAAGACTTGTCTGACATGAAGCTGCACTTCTAAGGACTTCACGCTGGGCCAACCCCCAGTGCCGTTCACAAAAATGGGACCTGCGGGTCCCATTTTTTTTAATCTAAAGAAGCTTTTTTGAGCGCCTGAAGCGCGGCTGGCAAATCTTCTCTTTGCTCAGCCAACTCGGCCAAAGAGCGCCATGCCTGTCTACGGACATTGGCATCCTGAAGAATGGGGGCTGCCTGAGACAACAAAGCTTGAGCCTTGCCCCAAAGTTGGCGCTTCTGGCACAGGCGACCCGCCAAGTATTGCAACAGCGCATTTCTTGGATTGGCTATTTGGGCCGCTTCAACGGCAACCAACCACTCCTTTTCATCGGAATTGTCTGATCCTGTCAAACTTTGATCGAGTACTTGGATCAACTTCAACTCTTGCGCTTTTGAAAACTTTGCGGGGTCTTGTTGTAGGCTCAGCCAAATGGGTTTTAGCCAAGCTCGCGCAACTGAAGGCTCGCCCCTTAACACCAACCAATGTTGGGCAGCCTGAATTGCCAAATCGGGCGTTTGACGTTGTGCATCGCCCAGTCGAGCCCAGAGTCTTTGCATTTGTCCTTGCTCGTGCGTTTTTGCGATTAAGTCAAAGACCAAACTCCGGACCATGCTGGCAGCAGCTTCTGAAGTAAACGCACGGTGCTTGATCAACAACAAAGCTGTGTCCAGGGCTTGAGAAGGTTCACCAGCCAACCTGGAGGCCTTTAAACGCAGGCGCATGGCCAAGGTTCGTCTTGAAACCCCTTGTGGCAAGCGATCCAGCCACAACAAGCTTTCAGCCGCGTCACGATCGTCTAAGGACCAACGGGCTGCACGCAACATGCTGCCCTCCACCAGGGACTGGCGCATTCCCGAATGTCCTGAGGTGGGCTCTTGAAGCGCAAGATTCAAATGCATTTGACGACTTGATTTGTCTTGCAAGGCATGTGCAGACTCGGCCGCCAAAATATGCGCAACACTTCGCAAAGCACCCGCATGCTCAATGACTTCGCCTGCTTCATTCAAAGATTTTTCGCGGGCCAGTACAGCTTCTGCCGACTTGCGGGCCCTTAAAAAACGACCTTCCATGAAATGCGCCATGCCCTCCAACAACGCGGCATGTGCTGCACGTTCCTTTTGCAACAAGCGCCAACGTTTAGCCTGCTTCGGCAATTCAAAAAGTGCTGTCAGGGCCCTTTGCGCCCAATGCAAAGTTAGCAAGACAAGTACCAAACCAAACAAGACCAAGTTCAATGAAACATCGAATCGGTAGGGTGTCCAAAAAATAGACACCGTACCTGCATTGTTAGAAGCTAGTAGCGCTGATGCAACTGCGACAGCGAACAAACTCATCAACCAAAGAGCGGCGCGCATGTTTGCTTACTTTCCAGCGGAGGCTGTGGCCAATGCAGCCAGTGAACCATCCAGCCGAGGAATGGGATTGCCTTTGCTCAGGGCCTGTGCTTTGTCCAACAATTGCAAAGCCAACTGTGTTTTCTTGGCATTGGGATCGAAGTATTTTTTGAGTGCCACAGAAACAGCAAGCAAGTCATTGCGTGCCGCATCATTTTGTCTGGCCAACAAGCCTAAGCGTGCATTGAGCAATTTGAGTTTGAGATTTTCACGCAGAAAAAATCCTTGCTCAGGCGCCAATAAAGCAGCCTCCGGGCTGTCAATTCGGCTAACGCGCAACAAGCCTCTGGCCTCGACCATCACCCGATCGAGTACCACTTGCCACCAAGGCGCATTGGCAGTTGATTGAGCGCTTGACTCGACTGATTTGACATTGGCGCTGGCCGAACGGCTAAACTCATTGGCCAAGGGCAACTCATCTGCCAGGGCAACCATTTCGTCTAAGACCAGCAACATGCCAGGCAGGTCCGTAATTTGGGCAGACTTGACCAAGTCCAAATCACGCTCGATGGCTCGCTGAACGGTTACCAATCGGGGGTTGGAAGCTCGCTGCAATCGTGTTTGGGCTGTTTTAAGCGCGGCCAGAAGCGGTTCTAAGCTGCTGGTTAATTGCGCTTGTTGGAGCGCCAATCTTAAAGAAGATTCAATGTCCAGTACTAAATTTTCATCTCTGGACCGAGACAGCGATTGAATCAAATCTTCAAGCTGCGATCGCTGCAAAGTGGCCTCACCCAAACGGGTTTCAACCAAGGCCATTCGAGCGGCGCTGTCTTTGACAGTTTCTTGAGCTTGTTTGGCCCAAGCTTTTGCTTCCAATGATTGCTGTCCCGCATCAGCGCTCTGCCTTGCCAACTGTCCCTGAATCCGAGAAAGCTTTTCCCAAAGCATGGCACTGAAAATAATGGCGGCGACCGCCAACACCATGGGCCCCCAAAATGTAAATGGCCGTCTAGATGCCGTCACACCAGCGTCGACTTTTTTGTCAGGCGAAAGATTGCTGCCTGAGTTAGCGCTTGAACTGGCTGGCGTTTCTGGGGTGTTTTCGATGCTCATGCCATTGATTTTATAGAGGACAGCATGGCTTTCATGCCTGGCGGGGCAATTGAGACGTTTCGCCAGCCAAGCTGTTGCGCCAACGCCGCTATTCTGGGGTGTGTCACAACAGCTTTGGCGTTTGACCATGGCACCTGATGGCACTGATCGACCAAGGCTTGAACACACGCCGAGCTGCTAAAGATCCAAATGGCTTCTTGGTCAACCCATTGCTGAACCTGTTGAACTTGATCGTCTGACAACTGGCTGGCTTGCCTTTGGTAGGCTGCCAGGGCGTCGACCTGAGCCCCACAGGTGAGCAGTTGATTGGCCAACCAGTCTCTGCCGGCAACAGCACCCGTTTCATCAGCCCCGCGAATAAACAGTGCTTTCAAATGGGGGCCGACTTGTTGCTGGACAACTTGCCACAAAGCTTCTGAATCCAATTGATGGGCCTCTGAATGAGGTTGGTCAATTTGATTTTCTTGAAAACCACATGCAAGCAAGGCAGCCGCTGTGCCTGGCCCAGTGCACCAAGCTCTGGCATTGTGATTGAAATGGGCAATCCATTCCGGACGCACACTGAGCACTTGGGCTAAAAATCTGACGGCATTGGCACTCACAAACATGACAGCTTGACTGCTTTGAATCTTCTTCAGAACAGAATCAACATCTTGTGCGCCAAGTACCGGCTTCAAATCGAGCAAAGGAAACTGAATGGCCTCAAAACCTGCGTTTTCAAGCGATGTCACCCAAGACGCTGCATCTTGTTCGGGACGTGTGACAAGAACCTGCGTCATGGATCAATGGCAAAGCACATCAGTGCGCACCACCTTTGCGCAACTCTTCTGCAATTTGTAAGCCAAGCGCTTCCGCTTGTGCCAAGTGCTCGACTTGGCCCGTTGTTTGGGCAGTGACCAAGGTGGCTTCGCCTTCGGGGTCGCCCCAGGCGGCACGCAAGGTGAGTACTTGACCTGCCAATGTGGCATGCGCCGCCAATGGCATGGAGCAACTGCCCCCCATGGCGCGGCTAACGGCGCGTTCGGCGGCCACGGCCAACCAGGAAGTGGTGTGAACCAAGGGGCTGAGCGCTTCCACCAAGTCATTTCGACCGGCGCAAATTTCAATGCCCAATGCGCCTTGACCGGCTGCAGGCAGCATTTGATCGGTTTCGAAAATATGCCGAATTCTTTCGGTCATCTTAAGACGCTTTAAACCAGCTGCCGCCAAAATAATGCCGGCATATTGGCCTTCGTCCAGCTTTCGCAAGCGGGTGTCTAAGTTGCCACGCAAGGGTTCAATTTTCAAATCGGGACGCAGTGCACGGAGCAACACGGTTCGGCGCAAACTGGAAGTGCCCACCACCGCGCCTTGCGGCAAATCCATGAGGGTTGGATACTGAGACGAGACCCAGGCGTCTCTGGGGTCTTCTCTTTCCATGACACAAGCCAACTCAAAACCCTCGGGCATGTCCATGGGAACATCTTTGAGGGAGTGAACCGCAATGTCAGCGCGGCCTTCAGCCAAGGCGACCTCTAACTCTTTGACGAATAAACCTTTGCCACCAACCTTGCTGAGACTGCGGTCCAAAATTTGGTCGCCCTGGGTGGTCATGCCCAGAAGCTCGACGGTATAGCCACGCGCCTGCAAGATGGCCTGAACATGCTCTGCCTGCCACATGGCCAGACGACTTTCGCGTGTGGCAATGACGATAGGACGCTGCAAATTGGGTGCTGAAGTAGGGTTCAAACCAGTAACCTCTTGGTAATTTTTGAAGCTGTACAAATGCTAGCATGCAATGAGCCTTAAACCTGAGCCTGACATGCCAAAAGTGACTATACCCCCCCTGAAACGCAATTCACGTGACAACGAACGCCCCTTGGTCGAAGACATTCGACTTTTAGGACGTCTTCTTGGGGATGTTATTCGCCAGCAAGAAGGGGCTGAAATTTACGAGTTGATTGAAAATATTCGCAAACTGTCTGTCGCATTCAGACGTGATGCCGATCACGAAGCAGACCGCGCTTTAAAGAAATTGCTCAAAAGTTTGGCTGGTGATCAAGCGGTCATGGTCATTCGCGGATTTACCTACTTCAGCCACTTGGCCAATTTGGCAGAAGACCGTCACCACATTAGGCGCCGCGCTTTTCATGAGCGAATTGGCGATACCCAAGAAGGCAGCATTGAAGTGGCCTTACAAAGGCTGCGCTGGGCAGGCATTACACCCAAAGTGATCTCGCAAACTTTGGCCAACAGCTTTGTTTCACCCGTCTTGACGGCGCACCCCACTGAAGTCCAAAGGCAAAGCATTTTGGGCGCGGAGCGGGACATTGCCAATTTACTGAATGAACGAGACGAAATCAAAGCACGTGCCGCGGCAGTGAATGCTAACAAAGACGCTCTAACGCCCAAAGAGCTAGCAAGCAACGAACAACGTATTCGTGCACGCGTCATGCAACTTTGGCAAACTCGCTTGCTTCGATTTTCAAAGCTGACTGTGGCCGATGAAATTGAAAATTCGCTGAGCTACTACGAATC
>CALPYQ020000096.1 GCA_943327965.2 Singulisphaera sp. GP187 | reverse complement strand
GGTGGTCAATCAAAGACTTGAATTACTCACTAGGGCGGGTGATTTTTCTAAATTCACCACGTATTTAAATTTGTATCCTTCGTTCACCGATTCGAGCGGTCAGCAAATTGCCAAGTTCTATACGGACGGCTTGCATCCGAACGATGAAGGGTACAAGGTTTGGCGAGATCGTTTGCTCGATCACTTATCACGAGCAAGAACGAGTTCTTCAAAAGGGAGCTGATATAGATCATCAGCTTCTGATTTTGCCGTTTGACAACAGGTACGACTAATTCTTAAATATTTTTCCATACAGACGATTCACCCACAGCCCCAGATCATCAAGGTAAGTGAACACCACTGGAATAACAAGCAAGCTGAGAAAAGTGCTTGTAATCAGTCCGCCAATAACCGCGATGGCCATGGGGGCACGAAAGCTTGTGTCTGCGGTTCCCCAACCAACTGCAATGGGCAACATGCCCGCTCCCATGGCAATGGTGGTCATCACAATAGGACGGGCTCTTTTGTGGCATGCATCAAGGATGGCATCCCACCGGTTCATACCGAGAATAGCAGGGCTGCCATCTTCAGCTGGTTTACCCCGCCGTGCTTCAATGGCATATTCAACAAGCAAAATAGAATTTTTAGTCGCGATGCCCATCAACATGATGAGGCCGATCAGTGATGGCATCGAAAAACTTTTTTGTGCAATTAACAAGCCTACAAATGCGCCACCTAGCGAAAGTGGCAGTGCTGCCAAAATAGTCACCGGATGCAGAAAACCTTTGAACAGCAGCACCAGAACGATGTAGATGCACAGCACGCCAATGGTCATTGCAAGGCCAAAGCTGGCAAACAGTTCGTTCATGACTTCGGCATCACCCACCTCAACAACCTTTACGCCTGGCGGCAAACTTTGCAAGGCGGGTAGTTTTTGCACAGCCTGTGTAACATCGCCTAGCGGCATGCCTGAAAGTTCTATTTCAAAATTGACATTGCGTTGTCGGTCATAGCGGTCGATGACGGCGGGCCCGCTGGCCATTTCTATGGTCGCTACTTGGCCTAGCATGACAGGACCATGGTTGCCAGGTATGTTTAAACGCGCCAGTAAGCTGAGGTCTTTGCGCGCGTCATCTTCTAATTTGACAACGATGGGGACCTGACGTTGTGACAGATTGAGCTTTGGCAGTGACGAATCGTAATCGCCCAAAGTGGCAACACGCAGTGTGTCGCTGATAGCGGCGCTGGTCACACCTAAATCGGCCGCCTTTGCAAAGTCTGGCCGTACCGATATCTCGGGTCGAACAAGGCTTGCAGTCGATGCGATAGAGCCCAGTCCACTGATCGTTCGCAGATCATTTTCAACGGCAGTAGCCGCTGTTTGCAAGGCTTGGGGGTCTTCGCCCGTCAGCACCAGAATGTATTTTTCGCCAGATCCGCCCAAACCTACCTTGGTTCGCACGCCAGGCAATGGTTGTAAGGCTAGACGAATGTCATTTTCAATTTTTTGTTTAAGGGGGCGTTGACCTCGTTCAGTTAATTGAATGGTCAATGTGGCTTTGCGCAATTCAGCTGCACCGCTGCTTGCAAAAGGGTCTGAGCCTGCGCTACCACCACCAATGGTGGTGTAAACACTTTGGATCTCTTTAACCGTTGAAAGCAGGGCGCGAGCTTGCTCGGCACTTGCCTGGGTTTGTTGCAGGGTTGAGCCAGGTGGCAATTCCAAATACACCTGCGTTTGAGAGTTGTCGTCGGGCGGAATAAAGCCTTGGGGCAAAAGCGGAACCAACATGATCGAGCCAATGAAAAACAGCGTGGCCATGACCATGGTAACTACCCGGTGTCTCATACACCAAGCGACCCAAACCATGTACTTCACCAGCCATTTTGGTTCTTTTTCTTTTGTGACAATGGGCTTGAGCATGTACGCGGCCATCATGGGCGTGAGCACCCGAGCGACGACCAATGAAGCGAATACGGCAAGAGAAGCTGTCCAACCAAATTGTTTGAAAAACTTACCAGGAATGCCAGACATAAATGCTGTTGGCAAGAACACCGCAATCAGGGTAAAGGTAGTGGCAATGACAGCCAAACCAATTTCGTCGGCGGCTTCCATGGCGGCTTGGTAGGGTGTTTTGCCCATGCGCAGGTGACGCACAATGTTTTCCACCTCCACAATGGCATCGTCCACCAGAACCCCGATGACCAGAGACAAGGCCAGAAGGGTGACCACATTGATGGAAAAACCCAAATAAGCCATACCAATAAATGCAGGAATAACCGACAAAGGCAGAGCAACAGCAGAGACCACCGTGGCACGCCAGTCACGCAGAAAAATCCATACCACCAACACCGCCAAAATGGCACCTTCATACAAAAGAATCAGCGAGCTGGAATAGTCCTCTTCAGCGGGTGTTACAAAATCAAATGATTCTGTGATTTCGATGTCGGGGTTTTGAATTCGAAAATCATCTAAGGCTTTGCGCACCAAGCGGCCGACTGCTACTTCGCTTTCGCCTTTACTCCGTACAACTTCAAAACCAACCACAGGCGTGCCGTTCAGGCTGGCAGCAGAGCGCGGTTTTGCCAAGCCGTCACTCACAGTGGCAATTTGATCTAAACGAACAGGGGTGCCACGCGATGTTGCAATTTCAATTTGGCCCACTTCTTGGGCAGTTTTGACGGTCGCTAAGGTGCGAACAGATTGCTCACCCACACCCAATTCCATGCGTCCGCCAGAACCTTCTTGTTGAGTTTGCTTCAGTTGTCGGGATACTTCGGCTGCAGTAATTCCCAAAGACTGCATGCGAGTTACATCTAAGGCAATTTGAACTTCGCGTGTAACGCCACCAACTCGGTTGACAGCACCGACACCCCTTAGTGACAAGAGATTTCGTGTGATGTCTTTGTCTACCAACCATGACAATGCTTCGTCATCCATTCGGCTTGATCGAACGGTATAAGCTAAGACTGGCGCACCTGCAAGATTAATTTTTTGCACAATGGGGTCGCGCAACTCGCTTGGTAAGTCAGCCCGTACGCTTTGTATGGCTGAACGCACATCGTCCACAGCTTCTTGCACTGGCTTTTCCATGCGGAATTCGGCCGTGATTGAAACCGCACCGTCTTGTACCTTGGTGGTAATGTGTTTCAAGCCTTGCAAGGGGGCCAAAGCATTTTCAAGTTTGCGTGCAACATCAGTTTCCAACTGGGTTGGCGCTGCGCCTGGCAAACTGGCGTTGACTGTAATGGTGGGCAGATCTAGATCTGGAAAGCTCTGGACTTTCATTGAGCCAAAGGCAATGAATCCTGCTACTGTCAGTAACACAAACAGCATGACTGCAGGAATTGGATTTCGAATCGACCAAGAGGAAACGTTGAACATAGCGTTAGCTTTTTATTTGGCCGCTGGTAATGAATTGACAACACGAACTGTGTCGCCAGAGTTCAGGAAAGCGCCACCGCTGACTACAACCAACGCATCCGATTTCAAACCACTCAATATTTCTTGTCTGTCACCACTCAACCGACCCGTCTGGACTTTGGTTTGAGTGACCTTGTTGTCAGAACCCACCGTATATACATAGCTAAAACCATCTCGAATGATGACTGCTGTTTGGGGCACGGTCATGGCCTTGTTTTGTCCTAGCAAAATTTCACCTTTTGCATACATTCCCGCTCGGGCTGAGCCAGTTTGATCAAGCAAGTCAACATAGACCAAGGCATTGCGTGTTTGTGCGTCCATTGAAGGGGCGATCATGCGAACCTTGCCTTGCAAAACTTGGCCACTTGCAGCTGATATCTTCACATTGGCGCCCACTTTAATGCGACCAATATCGGATGCACTGACTTCTGCTCGCCATTCAATACGACCTTGCCGGATGAGCCTAAATAATTCGCTGCCAGAATTGACAACGCTGCCAACGCTTGCTTGTCGGCTAGAAATAATGCCGTCATCGGGTGCCTTCACTTGCGTTTGCGAAAGCCGAACGGACTGCAATTGAACGGCGGCACGTGCCGATTGAACACGGGCTTGAGCGATGGCATCAGTTGCCAAGGTTTGGCTCAACTGAGCGTCGCTAAAAAAGCCCTGCTGCTGCAAAGACTTGGCACGGTCAGTCTGAACTCTGGCTTCGAGGGCACTGGCAATCGCTTCAGCCAATGTGCCTTCAGACTGCGCCAACTCAGCTTTTAACGTATCAGACTGCAACATGGCAAGGACATCGCCGCGCTTGACGCGGTCGCCAACATTGACACGCACGTCTGTGATTTTTAACCCATTGGCTTCTGCGCCAATGAGGGCCTCTTGCCAAGCTGCAAGCGATCCATTGGCCATGATCGTTTGGTTGATATCAAGCTGACTTGGGCTGACCACATTGACCGTCAGCGATGGCTTGCTGGCTGTTGCCGAAGTTTTCGATTTATCGTCAGTTGCATTGACGCAAAAGGCCATGGCAGCCATAGCAAAAGCTAAGATTATTTTCATACTATTTCACTTGAGCAATTCATGGATGAATTGTATTGGTGACAGTGAGTAGGTGGGTCAAAAAAATCGATCATTCCCCCATTTTTTACGACTAATTCTTAACCCTATTTTTTTGGAAAAATAAAGTATTTTGATAATTGATCAGCGCTTCTTGGATAACTTTCTGATTAAATCAACTATTTCAAGTTGAGTGGTCAACAAAAATAGCCATGGATGCATAATCCTTCTACTTCTGACTCCCTTGCTAAAAGGGGGGATTACCCCCTTTCAAGTTAAATATGTCTCAAATTCATTTTCAATTCGAAGCCGTTCTACAAGCCGATCCTAGGTTTGATTCATGTGGCTATGTGATGCCATCATTTTCTCCCGCGACTGGCCTTCATTGCGCTAACGGGTAGTTTCACAGAATAAATTCAAATGCACAAAATTGTCATTGTGGGAGGTGGTGCTGGGGGGCTTGAACTTGCTACTCGTCTTGGTAAGAAATACCGTCGAGACAAAAAAGTCAGTGTCACTTTGGTAGACAAGAGTCGCACCCATATTTGGAAACCAAAGCTTCATGAAATTGCATCTGGCAGTATGGATTTTGGTGATCATGAAGTTGACTACATGGCCCACGCCCATTGGAATCATTTTATTTTCAGAATCGGAGAGCTCAAGGGTTTGGATCGATTGAATAAGACCATTGAGTTAGCCCCTTACTTGGATCCCGAAGATACACCTGTCACGCCCGTGCAAAAAATTTCCTATGACACTTTGGTGATTTGCATTGGCAGCCTGAGCAATGATTTTGGAACGCAAGGTGTGAAGGAGCACGCTCTTAGATTGGAAAATCAAACGGATGCCAAGCTATTTCATTCCAAAATGGTCAATGCATGTATTCGCGCTCATCACCAATCTGAACTAATTGATCAAAGCCAGCTTCACGTTGTGATTATTGGCGCTGGTGCAACTGGCGTCGAACTAGCGGCTGAGCTACACAGAACCACACGTGAGGTAGTGGCATTTGGATTGAATGGTATTGATGCAGACAAAGACTTAAAAATTAGCCTAATAGAAGCGGCAGACAGAATTTTGCCCGCTTTAAATCCTCGACTATCGTATGCGACAGAGCAACTAATTAGCAGATTGGGTGTGAAGGTACTTACAAACTCCAAGGTGATGGAGGTGATGCCGAACGGTATTCGTCTGTCCGACGGCCAATTGATTGAGTCTCAATTGGTTGTTTGGGCAGCTGGAGTTAAGGCCCCCGATTTCCTGAAGAATTTTGGAGGATTGGAGACGAATAAATTGAATCAAATTGTGGTCCAGAGAACTTTGCAATCCACTTTTGATTCAGACATTTTTGCATTGGGTGATTGTGCTGCATGCCCCTGCACAGAAGAAGAGGGCGGACGCGCCGGAATTGTTCCACCTAGAGCTCAAGCTGCGCATCAACAAGCCACCCACATGTACCGCCAAATTCAAAGACGGCTTGCTAAAAAACCACTAAAGCCATATCACTACAAAGACTTTGGATCATTGGTTTCTCTTGGAAAGTTCAGCACAGTGGGCAACATGATGGGTGGTGTCATTGGCAAGAATTTGATGATTGAAGGTTATTTTGCCAAGCTGATGTATTTGTCTTTATACAAACTCCATGAACTCACCATTCATGGATTTTTAAAGACAGTTCTTTACACGCTTGCAAGGTTGCTGACAAAGCAGGCTAATCCAACAGTCAAGTTACATTAGAAATTTTTAAATCAGTGGCCTTGATGATCAAGTCTGCTTAAACCCTGCATATCTAGGTCATCTGAGTAAGCCCATATTTCAGTGTCAATAAGTACTTGACAGTGTCAATTGAGTGTTTACAATGAACCGTAATGATCATCTCGTTTAAACACAAAGGCTTGGAACTCTTCTTTACAAAAGGAAGCCTTAAAAGTATTCCTGCTCAATACGCAGGACGCATAGAGCGTATGTTGGATCGATTGGATGCCTCCAAACAGCCAGATGACATGAATTTGCCTGGCTACAAATTTCACCAGCTCAAGGGCACTAGGAAATATGAGTTTGCAGTATCCGTAACAGGAAATTGGCGAATTACATTTGAGTTTGAAGGCGAAGATGCCACTAACGTTAACTTGGAGGACTATCACTGATGCGGTCTTTACGAAATCCCAACCGCATGCCCACACACCCTGGCGCGGTTCTGCGAGAAGATGTGTTGCCAGAACTTGGCTGGACGCAAACTGAATTGGCAGCGCGCTTGAT
>CALPYQ020000095.1 GCA_943327965.2 Singulisphaera sp. GP187 | reverse complement strand
TACTTGCCTGCCATGCTTTCGTTGGCCAACAACAAGGCACACGATCCATCGTTTACACCACTGGCATTGCCGGCCGTGACGGTGCCATCGGGTCGGACCACGCCTTTGAGTTTGGCCAATGATTCCATGCTGGTTTCGCGGGGGTGTTCGTCTTTGTCCACCACAATGGCATCGCCCTTCTTTTGAGGAATGGTGACGGCTGTAATTTCACGCGCCAGGTGTCCTGCCTTTTGGGCCGCCACCGCTTTCATTTGGCTGTTCAGGGCCATACGATCTTGCGCTTCGCGTTCAATTTTGTAATCGGTTGCCACGTTTTCGGCGGTCTCTGGCATGGAGTCCACACCATACTTTTCTTTCATCAATTTGTTGATGAAGCGCCAGCCAATGGTGGTGTCGTACACCGCATTGGCTCGGCTGAATGCAGATTCCGCTTTGGGCATCACAAAGGGCGCGCGGCTCATGCTTTCCACGCCGCCTGCAATCATCAGACCCGCCTCACCCGATTTGATAGCGCGTGCGGCCGTTCCCACTGCGTCCAAACCCGAACCGCACAAACGATTGAGCGTGGCACCCGGCACATCGATCGGCAAGCCTGCCAACAAACTGCTCATGTGGGCCACGTTGCGGTTGTCTTCACCCGCTTGATTGGCATTGCCATACAACACATCGGTCACGGCAGCCCAATCGACTTGCGGGTTGCGCGCCATCAGGGCGCGCAAGGGAATCGCGCCAAGGTCATCCGTTCGAACGCTGGACAAGGCACCGCCATATCGACCAAAGGGGGTACGGATGGCATCGCAAATGAAGGCTTGAGTGAGGTTGCTGCTCATAATTTGACTTTTAAATGGTTCAAGGTTTCAAGAATCATGCAATATAGTGCATGTCTTCTTGAAATTCAAGCCTTTATTCCGCCTAAGCGACAATTCGGTCATGCTAATTCAACCTTCCCAAGCCGATGTGCGCCGTTTTTTTTGCGGGGCCTATGCCAAAGCCCGCTCTGGCGCCACCATGGAACCCATTGAAATTTTGGCCAGCCAGTGGATTGACGAACATCCCGAATATCACACTGAGTTGTCAGATGTCGATGCGGCCTTGGCCGCTATGAAAAACATCGACCCTGCGCGTGAAAATCCCTTTTTGCACCTGTCGATGCATTTGTCCATCAGTGAGCAGTGCAGCATTGACCAGCCTCGGGGCATCCGTCAGGCTGTAGAGCTGTTGAGCCACAAAAAGCAATCATTGCATGAGGCCCACCATGCCACCATGGAATGCTTGGGTCGAATGATTTTTGAAAGCCAACGGGCCGGCAAGATGCCGGATGGCCAGGTGTACATTGATTGCGTGCAAAGGCACGCAACCAAGGACTGAGTTAGATCAGCGGAATTGGGACTGCGGCACAGTCTTCAAATCGCCGTCCAAGGAAGCAATGTAGGCAGACATTGCTTTGAGTTCGTTGTTGGTAAATTGCTTGGCAATACCGCCCATGACGCCATTTGAACGGCCCCATGTGGCTTGGTTTTCAGTCTTGTAAGACTTCAAAGCCACAAACAAGAAATCTTTGTGCTGACCAGCAATTTTGGGATAGCTGGGATCAACTGGCTTGGAGAAATTCTCGCCGTGGCAAGAAATACAAGCGCCTTTTTTCAGAAGCTCAGCCACTTTGTCGTTGGCAGGTTTTGCCACAGCGGGGGCGGCACCTTGAACTACGCCGTGCTGGGCGTAGTAGGCTGAAATGTCAGCAATGTCTTGGTCGGTCAGGCTGGCTGCAATACCGCGCATGGTGGGGTGCTTGCGGTCGCCTTTTTTGTAGGCATTCAATGAAGAGGCAATGTACTTGGCGTTTTGGCCCGAAATCATGGGTACACGGTAGACCTCAGGGAAGCTGGCCTGGTAGCCTTTAATGCCGTGGCAGCCAATGCACATGGCAATTTTGGCTTCGCCGTCTTTGGCGTTACCCTGCACATCTTGTGCGTGGGCAGTGAAGACCGTCGCTGAAGCGACAGTTAAAGCGATCAATGAGGATAACAAAGCGTTCATTTTGCGAGCACAATCAAACTTGGATTGATGAAAATCAATGCAGGATTATATCGAGTGCGCCTACTCATTCCTGACTTTTCTCACATCAAACAACTTTTAATCTACTTTTGCACCAAATTATGAAATTCCAAGGGACCGAAAACTACGTCGCCACGCAAGATTTGAAACTGGCCGTCAATGCTGCCATTACCTTGAAGCGCCCCTTGCTGGTCAAAGGCGAGCCCGGCACCGGCAAAACCATGTTGGCCGAAGAAGTGTCCGAAGCACTGGGCTTGAAACTCATTCAGTGGCACATCAAGTCCACCACCAAAGCCCAACAAGGCTTGTACGAGTACGACGCTGTGAGCCGTCTGCGCGACAGCCAATTGGGCGACGAAAAAGTCAAGAACATCGAAAACTACATCATCAAGGGCGTGCTGTGGCAAGCCTTCACCTCTGAAGAGCCCGTGGCCATTCTGATTGACGAAATTGACAAGGCCGACATTGAGTTCCCCAATGACTTGCTGCGCGAAATTGATCGCATGGAGTTTTATTGCTACGAAACACGCCAGCTGATCAAAGCCAAAACACGCCCCTTGGTGTTCATCACTTCTAACAATGAGAAGGAATTGCCCGACGCATTTTTGCGCCGCTGCTTCTTCCATTACATCAAGTTTCCAGAGCCCGAAACCATGAAGCAAATTGTGGATGTTCACTTCCCCAATTTGAAAAAAGAATTGCTCACGGTGGCACTGAAAAATTTCTACGACGTGCGCGGTTTGCCCGGTCTGAAAAAGAAACCTTCCACCAGCGAATTGCTCGACTGGCTCAAGCTCTTGGTGGCAGAAGATATTCCTTTGGAAGCTTTGCAAAGTGCCGATCAAAAAGTCAGCGTGCCGCCACTGGTGGGCGCCTTGCTGAAGAACGAACAAGATGTCAGCTTGTTTGAAAAGCTGGTGTTCATGAACCAACGAAATCGTTAATCCAGCATGTCACGCAATTTACTCGCTGAAGGCATTTCTGATGCGGTCGGCTTCGTCGGCGGCGCACTGCTTGGCTTTTGGGTTGGTCGATTGATCGGCTGGGATATTTTTGCAGCCGGCTATGGCATCGACAGCATTGGCGGCATTCTGCTGGTCGGTTTAGGCGGCGGACTCGGACTGCAACTGGCCAGGCGTTGGCAAGCGGGTCGAAAGGAATAAGTCATGTTGATCGATTTTTTCTACACCCTGCGCGCCGCCAAGTTGCCGGTGTCTGTTCGCGAGTACCTCAATGTCTTGGAAGCCCTCCAAGCCAATGTGGTGGGCCCTGCTTCTGACGCTTGCAGCATTGACGATTTTTATCACCTCAGCCGAACGGTCATGGTGAAAGACGAGAAGCACTACGACAAGTTTGACAAGGCCTTTGGCGCCTACTTCAAAGGCGTCGAAATGCTGACCGACTTCACCAAAGAAGTGCCATTGGATTGGCTGCAAAAAATCTTAGAAAAAGAGCTCACGCCCGAACAAAAAGCCGCCATCGAAAAGATGGGCTGGGACGAGCTGATGGAGACTTTGAAGAAACGTCTCGAAGAACAAAAAGAGCGTCACGAAGGTGGCAACAAATGGATTGGCACGGGCGGCACATCGCCATTTGGCAATGGGGGCTACAACCCGCAAGGCGTTCGCATTGGCGGCAAAGGCGGCAACAAAAGTGCCGTGAAAGTGTGGGAACAACGCGCCTACCGAGATTACGACGATACCCAAGAATTGGGCACGCGCAACATCAAAGTGGCATTGCGCCGACTCCGCAAATTTGCACGCGAGGGGTCTGCAGAAGAACTCGATTTGCCCGACACCATTCGCGCCACGGCGGCCAACGCGGGCTACCTAGACATCAAGATGATTCCCGAGCGACACAACAACGTGAAAGTGTTGTTGCTCATGGATGTGGGCGGCACCATGGACGATCACATTGCGCGTGTGGAAGAATTGTTTTCTGCCGCCAAGGCCGAGTTCAAGCACCTGGAGTTCTATTACTTCCACAACTGCGTGTACGACTTCATGTGGAAGAACAACAAACGTCGCTACGCAGAAAAATTTCCCACATGGGACATCTTGCGCAAGTACAACAAAGATTACAAACTGATCTTTGTGGGCGATGCCACCATGAGCCCCTACGAAATTTTGCAGCCTGGTGGCAGCGTGGAATACAACAACGAAGAGGCCGGTGCCGAGTGGCTCCAACGCCTCACGCACACCTTCCCTAAATTTGCTTGGATCAACCCCGAGCCGCAAGGTGTTTGGCAGTACCGCCAAAGCATTGCGGTCATTCAGCAACTCATGAGCAATCGCATGTTCCCCCTGACCCTGAAAGGTTTGGAAGATGCCATGCGCATGATGAGCAAGTGACGGATTTGGGGTCATCACAGGCCCAATAATGCGCCCTTCGTCTACAGGCACCATCGTGTGCCTGTAAAATGCCGCATCCGCCGCCGTAGTTCAATGGATAGAACGAGTGCCTCCTAAGCGCTAGATACAGGTTCGATTCCTGTCGGAGGCACCACCCCTCCCTTCGCCATCGTGCCATCGCACCATTGGCTGTCAAACCAGTCACTTTGGTTACTGGTGCCTATCGTTATCCCCCTTGCAGGGAAGTCACAAGTTACTTAGTGTTCAACAAGTCAATTCACTTGTGGAGACGCGCTTTGTGAAAAAAGAAGTTATCAGCACCTACGATGGCAACATCGTTGCAGGCGATCACCCCTACTTGCAAGGTGCATGGACACCTCTTTGGGAAGAAGTCGATGCCACCGACTTGAAAGTCATCGAAGGCGAAATCCCCAAAGACATCGATGGTGTTTATCTTCGCAATACCGAAAACCCCCTGTTTCAAGCCAAAGACAAATACCACCCCTTTGATGGCGATGGCATGCTCCACATGGCCGCCTTCAAAGATGGCAAAGTCACCTACCGAAATCGCTTTGTTCAAACCAAAGGCCTGCAAGCAGAAATGGAAGCCGGCCGGGCACTGTGGGCTGGCCTCATGGCCGACCCTGCGCTGTCAGAACGCGCTGGCTGGGGCGCCCATGGCAGCTTGAAGGACTCCTCCAGCACCGACGTGGTGGTTCATGCGGGACGCGCTCTGACCACCTTCTACCAGTGCGGAGAAGGCTATCGCTTAGACCCCCTTACCCTGAACGATGAAGGCCTTTGCCCATGGTCGCCCATTGATGGCATCTCGGCGCACTGCAAGGTCGATGAGCAAACGGGTGAGTTGCTGTTTTTCAACTACTCCAAACATGCCCCCTACATGCACTATGGCGTGGTCGACAAGCATGACAAACTGGTGCATTACGTGCCGATCCCTCTGCCAGGACCGCGTCTACCTCACGACATGGCTTACACAGAAAACTACGCCATCCTGAACGACTTTCCGCTTTATTGGGACCCCGACATGCTGGCCCAAGGCAAGCACGTGGTGCGTTTTTACAAAGACACGCCCTCCAGATTTGCCATCATTCCCAGACGCGGTCAAACCAAAGACATTCGCTGGTTTGAAGCAGCGCCCACTTTTGTCTTGCACTGGCTCAACAGCTACGAGGAAGGCGACGAGATTGTGCTCGATGGCTATTTCCAAGACGAGCCCATGCCCCGCAACTATGAAGGTGCGCCAAAGGGTTACGAGCGGATGATGTCTTACCTCGATCAGAAAAAAATGGGCTGCCGCTTGCACCGCTGGCGCTTCAATTTAAAAACGGGGCAAACCACAGAACAAAGACTCGACGACCGAATTTTGGAATTCGGCATGTTCAATCAACGCTATGCCGCCAAGCCCTACAAAATTGCCTACAGCGCCGTTCAAGTGCCTGGTTGGTTCTTGTTTCATGGTTATGTCAAACACAATTTAGAAACTGGCGAGTCTTGGGAGCTTCGACTGCCCGAAGGTCAATATGCCAGCGAGGCACCTTTTGCCCCCCGCATCAATGCCAAAGACGAAGACGATGGCTATTTGGTGAGTTTCATCACCAATGAAAAAACACAGTTGTCAGAAATTATTTTGATCGACTCCAAGCAATTTGAAAAAGGGCCTGTGTGCCGAATTCAATTGCCGCACAAATTGTGCAGCGGCACGCACGCTTGCTGGGCCAGCGGCGCAGACTTGTCGCCGGGCGGCCTGCTGTCGCTCAACCCCGCCTAATCAATTGGCGCTGCAAACCATCAAGATTTGGAGAAACCCATGGGACTTGAAACCATCATCGAACCCCAACCCTACTTGATAGACAACCCCAATCTGCAAGATGGCTATGGTCCCATTCAACACGAATTGGCAACAGCCAATCTTGAAGTGATTGGCAAAATTCCAGACGATTTCAGCGGCATGTATGTTCGCAATGGACCCGTGCCCCAACACACACCCAAAGGCAAATACCACTGGTTTGATGGCGATGGCATGTTGCATGCTGTGCATTTTCAAAAGGGCCAAGTCAGTTACCGCAATCGCTGGGTCAAGACTGAGGGCTTGGCTGCCGATCAAGCGGCCGGCGCCAGCCTTAGCCCTGGTTTGAAGGAGCGCATGCCCGAGGGCGTGTTGCCCGACGACGCTTTGAAAAATACGTCCAACACCGACGTTAAGTTTCACAACGGAAAATTGCTGTCGATGTGGTACCGCGGTGGCGCGGTGTATCAAGTTGACCCTCAAACGCTAGACACACTGGGCAAACTGGAGAGCGATCCCCGCTTGAAGGATTTGCAAATTTCAGCGCACTC
>CALPYQ020000094.1 GCA_943327965.2 Singulisphaera sp. GP187 | reverse complement strand
ATGTCATGGCGTGCAATTCCCATGTGGTTCAAGCGGCAGTGGCCATGTTTGAAAAGTTGGGCTTTCAATTGAACAGCCTCACGGGGCATTCTGATTTGCATGCGTATGCCAAAGCTTGGCGCGTATCGCCAGATTTTTTAAGTTCCATGGTGCATGGCGCGGCGGTTGCATGCTGAATGTTTTGCGTTTGTCGCAACCCACCCAGCAACCCAAAATCATTTGGTATGTGGCATCCGTCATGGGGGTTTTTTTAAGCGTGGGCTGCACAGTTTGGCAATCGCAATGGGCTGCACGCAGCATGCCTCGTTTGCTTGAAGAAAAGCAGCATTGGCAGGCCGCTTTGCAGCAGGCCCCTTCCAAGCCTTCCGAACAGGCTGCGTTGCAATTGAGTCTAACGCTGACCACGCAAAGGGTTCAGGCCTTAGACAAAAGGCAAAGCATGCGATTAGATTTGGCAGAGGTTCAGGCGCTGTTGTTTGCCAATTCTGCGCCGCAGAATCGACATTCAATTCGCCTGCAAAAATTGCGTTGGCAAGGGGGGCAATTTGAGTGGGAGGGCTCGAGTTCGTCGCCCGAAGCTTTGCAGGCTTTGCTGTTACAAACCAGTCGCTTTGACAGATGGCAAAGGCAGCCCCAAGTGGTTCAAATGCAAAGTGCGCCTGTTATGGATGCCGTTACTTCTAAAGCCGCAATTTCAGGCCCCAAGTCCTTCACCCAAAGCGTGGCTTTCAAGTTAGAAGGCCAAATTGAAGCGGATGCTTCAAAGCTGTTGTTAGGGTCTCAACAGCCATGAACTTTGAAAGGATGGCTGAAAAATTTTGGCACGGGCTGCACACCATTTTGTGGCGATATTTTCCACAAACATTTGTACTTTGGCGCAATGGTGTGCTGTGGCAGCTTGCTGGTTTCCGATGGGGCGTTGGGCTTGGCTGTTTGCTTGTCTCGGCTGCCACATGGTGCGTCTTGCATTGGATGCTGCATCAAACCGGGCTGTGGATCAGTCCAATGGGGCTGCGGCAAAACTTGATAGATGACATTGAAAGCATTCGGCCGCAAGCTCAAAAAGTGCAAGCAGAAGATGCGGCCAGAACACTTTGGCTATCGCAAAAGCAAATGGTCCTCAAGGATCTCAACGCGCAATCCGATGCGCTCATGACCCACTGGCCCAACTCTGCGCTTCGAATGCCCTTGCTCAGTCAATTGCAAACACTGGCCCACCAAAGCGCTTTGCAAGTCATTGAATTGAAAGCAGCACCTTCACCTGAAGCGCATGGCTTTGAAAGCTCCCGCTTGCTTTTTCAAATGAAAGGCTCAGAGCAAGCCACCTATGCATATTGGCAAACTTTGAATCAGGTATTTGCCAACGGCCTGTGGCTCAATGCGTCTTGGATGCTGCAAACCGACGGCCAGTACCTCATGTCGGCGCAACTGCATTTGTGGTGGGATGCCGATGATGCTTCTACTGATACAGGTGTTGAAGTTCGGTGGCCAGATGCCTTGGTACCCAAGACCTTGCGGCCTCTGGAAAACATCAAGTCGCCTGATTTTGCAGCGCATGTGTTTCCAGATCAAAGCCATGCCCTCATGCGTTTGGTTGGCTCGGGTTTGTCGGCCTCTACTTGGGCCTTGGTCAAGTCGGGGCAGCAAGTCTTGCCAGTTCAGACAGGGCAGTACTTAGGCCGTGAGCGCGCCAAGGTTCAATTTGCCAATGAGCAAGGGCTATGGGGCGAGGTGGACAACGGCCCGCTTCAAAAATTGCTGGCTTGGGAGGTGGTGCAACCATGAAGTTTGAGCTTGTTGCTCTTCATCGATGGGGCAAATTTATTTTCAAGTCGTGCATGAAATTGATCTGGCTGTTGATCTGGCTATTGAGTCTGACTGTTGCTGGCTGGGGGCAAGCGTTGGCATCGTCCGAAGCCAAATTGAAATGGAATTTTCAGAATATTGAAATCAAAGCCCTGCTTCAATCCTTGGCTGAAATTGGCCAACACAATTTGATTGTGGCCGATGGTGTCAAAGGACAAGTCAGTTTGCACTTGAGGGACATGACATGGCGCGAAGCGCTTCAAGTGGTGGTCAGCGCCAAAGGCCTCATCATGACCGACAAGGCGGGCGTGCTTTGGATCAGTGCGCCAGTTGTGAGCTCTGAAAATTTGCAAACCTTGGCCATCCCTTTGAAATACGCCAAAGCCTTGGACATTGCCCAGCGCTTGCAAGTGGCCTCAGCAGGTGCTGCAGCTGGCGCAATTTCTCACCGATGGATGAGTGCCAAGGGCACCGTCATGGCCGAGCCTCGAACCAACCAATTGTTCTTTTTAGACACGCCTGCTTACCTCAAGCAATTGCAAACAGTCATTCAGCAATTGGATGTGCCGGTTCGGCAAGTTTTGATTGAAGCCAAAATTGTGGAAGCAGAAGAGCAGTTTGGCAAATCGCTCGGTGCCCGTTTGGGTGGCGCATATGCGGCCAGTTTTGCCGCGCCTTTTTCGGCTTCGGCACGTCCTGTCAATGTGGCTGTGGGTGCACAGGGCCTGCCCACATCGGGCGGTGTGCAGCCAGGCTATTCGCTCAATTTGCCAGCAGGGCCAGCGGGTCAAGCGTTGTATGTACCGCCATCATTTGCCGTGTCTTTGTTCAATGCTGGTGCCAACCAGTTTTTAAATCTGGAAATTTCGGCCATGGAGGCCGATGGCAAAGGCCGCGTGGTGGCCAGCCCCCGCGTTATCACGGCCGACCAAACCAAAGCCCTCATTGAGCAAGGCACAGAACTCCCTTACCAAGTTAGCAATGGCACTGGGGCTGCATCCATTTCATTCAGAAAAGCCAACTTGCGGTTAGAAGTGACACCGCAAATTACGCCAGAAGGCGCGGTGGTGTTGGAGTTGGACATTGCCAAAGACAGCGTGGGCCAAATTACCACGGCAGGCTTTGCCATCAACACCAAACATGTCAAAACGCAGGTCTTGGTCGACAACGGTGGCACCGTGGTCATTGGCGGTATTTTGGAGGCGGCCGACAAGGACGATGTGGCCAAGGTGCCAGGTTTGGGTCAATTGCCTGGCTTGGGTTGGTTGTTTAAAAGCCAACAATTCACCCAAAGAAAAACAGAAATGTTGATTTTTGTAACCCCGCGCGTGCTGGCAGACGCTGTGCCCTTGGCCGCCTCGAATACACTTGGAGCTTCAATCCTTCCTTAGATTTCTACTTTTGCTCATTATTTTTGTTGGCCTTCCAGGATCTGGCAAAACGACCATCGGCAGACAGATGGGGCGTCGCCTTGGCCTGCCCTTTTTAGACTCGGACGGTGTCATTGAGCAAAGATTGGGTTGTTCAATCAGAGAGTTCTTCGACCGCGAAGGCGAAGAAAGATTCAGGGACATTGAGCAAAGTGTGCTGGACGACCTGAGCAAATACCACCATGGTATTTTGTCGACAGGGGGCGGTTCTGTGCTGCGGGAAGCCAATCGCAAGCACTTGCATTTGCGCGGTAAAGTGGTTTATTTGCGCTCCACACCCGAAGAAGTTTTTAGACGCCTAAAGCACGACATGCAACGCCCTTTGCTGCAAGTGAACGACCCCCTCGAAAAATTGCGCACCTTGTTCAATGTGCGCGATCCGCTCTACCGTGAGGCCGCGCACTATGTGTTCGATACCGGCCGACCCAGCATCAACAAGTTGCTCAACGCCATCATTGAAAAGTTGGAGCTTGAAGGCTTTGACACCCATGCTTCGCAACACACGTCTCAACACGCGCCTCACCCATCTTCAAACAGATCATGAATTCAAACCTCTCAGAAACGGTCCGCATTGATCTGGCAGATCGTAGCTATGACATTGTCATTGGTGAAGACTTGTTCAGCCAAGCTAGCACATATCAAAATTTACCCAAGGCTTCTGCTGCGCTGATTGTTTCCAACACCACTGTTGCGCCTTTGTACGAAGCTGCATTGAAGCAGGCCTTGTCTGGTCACTACAAAGTCATTCACACCATCCATTTGCCAGATGGTGAAGCGCACAAAGATTGGGTCACCTTGAACCTCATTTTTGATGCTTTGTTGGGCCACGCCTGCGATCGAAAAACGGTGTTGTTTGCGCTGGGCGGTGGCGTCGTGGGCGACATGACAGGATTTGCAGCAGCCAGCTTCATGCGGGGCGTGCCTTTTGTGCAAGTGCCCACCACCTTGCTGGCCCAAGTCGACTCGTCGGTGGGTGGCAAAACAGCCATCAATCACCCTATGGGCAAAAACATGATTGGTGCTTTTTATCAGCCCCAACGTGTGGTGTGCGACCTGTCAGTTTTGAAGACCTTGCCTGCGCGCGAGGTCAGTGCCGGCTTGGCCGAAATCATCAAATACGGCCCCATCGCCGACATGCCATTTTTTGAATGGATCGATGCGCACATTGACGAATTGCGCGCTTGTGAGCCCAAGGCCATGGCGCATGCCGTGCGCAAAAGTTGTGAAATCAAAGCCTACGTCGTGGGACAAGACGAGCGCGAAGCGGGCCTGCGTGCCATTTTGAATTTTGGTCACACCTTTGGCCATGCCATTGAAGCAGGATTGGGTTATGGCGAATGGTTGCATGGCGAGGCCGTGGGCTGCGGCATGGTCATGGCGGCCCATTTGTCACAAGCCATGGGGCTCATTGATGAGCCCTTTGTGCAAAGATTGACCGGCCTCATTGCCCGTGCAGGCTTGCCCACAAAAGGCCCAGTGCTCAATGAAAAAGACAATGCCGGTCAATATTTGGCCCTCATGTTGCATGACAAAAAATCGGTGGCTGGCGACATTCAATTTGTGCTGATTGAAGGCCCTGGCAAAGCACGCGTGAGCGCCGCACCCGAAGCCATGGTACGCGCCGTGATTGATCGTTGCTGTGCTTGAAGTCTACGCTTGCCATCCCGAAAAATCTCGCGGCCGCCGCTATGCCGAAGCCCCCGCGCCCACGCGCAACGATTTTCAACGCGACCGTGATCGCATCGTTCACTCCACGGCCTTTCGGCGTTTGGTTTACAAAACGCAAGTCTTTTTAAATCACGAAGGCGACTTGTTCAGAACCCGATTGACGCATTCTTTGGAAGTGGCGCAGTTGGGGCGTTCTATTGCAAGATCGCTTGGCCTGAATGAAGACTTGGTGGAGGCGGTGGCCTTGGCGCACGACCTGGGACACACGCCTTTTGGTCATGCCGGACAAGACACCTTGAATGCGTGCATGAAAGATTTTGGCGGCTTTGAGCACAACCTGCAAAGTTTGCGTGTGGTCGATTTCTTGGAAGAACGCTACCCCGATTTTGAGGGTTTGAATTTAAGCTTTGAAACACGAGAAGGCATTTTGAAACATTGCGCCAGACGCAACGCCTTGCTGATTGAAGCGCAAGAGCCAGGCGGCATTGCCCATCGGTTTTTGAACGGTACCGAACCCAGCCTAGAAGCGCAGTTGTGCAATTTGGCCGATGCCATTGCCTACAACGCACACGACATTGATGACGGTGTGCGTTCAGGTTTACTGACCTTGTCGCAACTGGACGACGCGCCCTTGTTTGCACAATACAAAACAATCACTTTGCAGCAACATCCGGCTTTGTCAGACCCCAGCAAAGCCAGGCGTCTGCTGTATGAAACCATTCGCCGCATGCTCAGCGATCAGGTCTACGACGTGATTGATGTCACGCGTGCCAATTTGCAAAAGCATCAACCCAAGTCGGCTGACGAGGCGCGCCAAGCCGGACCTTTGGTGGCCTTTGGAGCCGAGATGGCGGATCGCGTGCAAGACATGAAATCATTTTTGTTCAAGCACTTATACCGCCATCCGCAGGTCATGCAAATGACCAACAATGCGCAAACGGTGGTGCGTGAATTGTTTGATGCTTATCTCAGCCGGCCGCAAGAAATGTCATTTGATTTTTCTCAGCGCGAAGAGACACCGCGTGCTGTGGCCGATTACATTGCCGGCATGACAGACCGTTTTGCAACACGAGAGCACGAACGTCTGACAGGCCGCAGATTGTTTGCATGAACGCCGCACAGGAACTCGAAACACCTGAGTCTGCAGTGGCAGCGTATGTGCTGATACTTTCGGGTGTAGTGGCAGCCCTGCAAATTGGCAAGTTGCCGCCCGCACTCCCTGAAATTAGCCAAGCCTTGGGCATGACCCTCACCCAGTCGGGTTTCTTGTTGTCCTTCATTCAATTGGCCGGCATGACTTTGGCCTTGGCCATTGGCATGTCGGCTGACACCTTTGGCGCTAAGCGGTCCATGCTCTTGGGCTTGTTCTTATTGGGCCTGGCCAGTGCCATGGGTTCAATGGCCACGGGCGTTGCCAGTCTCATGGTCTGGCGTATTTTGGAGGGCCTTGGTTTTCTCTTTGTGGTGTTGCCTGCGCCAGGTTTAATTCGTCAGCATGTCAATGCGTCGCAATTGCGCAAATTGTTGGGGTATTGGGGCGCTTACATGCCCGCGGGTACAGCGCTCACTTTGTTGTTGGGGCCTTTGTGGTTGCCCGAATGGGGTTGGCGCAGTTGGTGGTGCTTGTTTGCTGTGTTGTCATGGGTGATGGCGCTTGTGCTGTGGCGTGTGGTACCTGCCAATACATCGGTCACAACGGCCACCATTCACTGGCAACAACGCTTGCGTGAAACACTGAGTGCGCCTGGGCCGTGGTGGGTCACGCTGTGTTTTGGCATGTATTCTGGTCAGTGGTTGGCGGTGGTTGGATTCTTGCCGTCCATCTACACGCAAGCGGGTTTGTCTGGCGCGACCTTAGGTTTTTTGACAGCCTTTGCGGCCGCCGTCAACATACT
>CALPYQ020000093.1 GCA_943327965.2 Singulisphaera sp. GP187 | reverse complement strand
TGACTGCAAGTGGGGCAAACATTTTGGTTTTGCTCTAGGTCAGTTTTATAAAGTACAGATTCGCACTGGGGGCACTTGATCCACAAGCCTTCGGGCACGCTGCGGCGGTCGGCCGGGTCGGTGTGCAGAATTTTGGGGGGCAATAGTTTTTCAAGCCAACTCATGTCGATGTCCTTATGGGTTGTGATCAGGCGTCCATGGCCTGTCGAATGTCACGTAAAAAGTCGCCAGCCACACTGGCGACTTTATCGCGAGGTTCATTTTCTATCAATTGGATGATTTTGCTACCAATGACGACGGCATCGGCCACTTTGGCAATGGTTTGAGCCGTTTGGGCATCGCGAATACCAAAGCCAACGCCCACAGGGATGCTGACTTTTTGGCGAATTCGGGGCAACATGGCCTCCACTTCGTCCGTATTCAGGGCGCCTGAACCGGTCACGCCCTTGAGCGACACATAGTAGACGTAGCCGCTGGCCACATCGGCCACTTGTTGCATGCGCTGATCTGTGCTGGTGGGGGCCAGCAAGAAAATCAAGTCCATGTTGTGGGCGCGCAGTTTGGCCGCAAATTCAACGCATTCTTCAGGTGGGTAGTCGACCACCAAAACGCCATCAATGCCGGCTGCTGAAGCGTCGCGAATGAAGCCATCTTTGCCATGTTTCAGGTCGTAGCGTTCAATGGGGTTGGCGTAACCCATCAACACCACGGGCGTGCTGGTGTTGGTTTGTCTAAAGGCTTTCACCATGTCAATCACATGGGTGGTGCCAATGCCAAAGGCCAAGGCTTTGTCGCCCGCTTTTTGAATGACGGGTCCGTCGGCAGAGGGATCGCTAAAAGGTACACCCAACTCAATGACATCGGCGCCAGCAGACACCATGGCATGCATCAACTCGGGGGTGACATCTGCAAATGGAAAACCGGCGGTCACGTAAGGAATGAGCGCCTTGCGACCCGTGGCTTTCAATTGTTGGAAGGTAGCTTCAATGCGGCTCATTTGACAACTTTCACAATTTGCTCGCCCATTGACAAGCCGCCTTTGACCCCTTGACCTTGGCAGCTGGGGCGGCAATAGAAGTCGGCTTGGCTGAGATCGGCCACTGTGCCGATGTCTTTGTCACCACGGCCTGACAAGTTGACCAAAATGGATTGGTCGGGCTTCATGGTGGCGGCCAATTTTTTGGCGTAAGCCACGGCATGGCTCGATTCCAGGGCCGGAATAATGCCTTCTGTACGGCACAAATAGTGGAATGCATCCAAGGCTTCTTGATCGGTGATGCCCACGTACTCGGCACGGCCAATGTCCTTCAAGAACGCATGTTCTGGGCCAACGCCAGGATAGTCCAAGCCAGCACTGATGCTGTGAGTCTCGGTAATTTGACCGTTGTCGTCTTGCAAAATGTAAGTGCGGTTGCCGTGCAAGACACCTGGGCTGCCGCGTTGCAATGACGCAGAGTGCTTGCCACTTTCGAGGCCTTCACCGGCGGCTTCGACACCAATCAAGCGAGTGTTTTTGTGATTGATGTAAGGGTAAAAAATACCCATGGCGTTGGAGCCACCACCCACGCAAGCAATGACGGCATCAGGTTGCTGGCTGTGCAAACCTGTTTGCGCCAAAAGTGTTGGCATTTGCTCAAGGCATTCGTTGCCAATGACACTTTGGAAGTCGCGCACCATCATGGGGTAGGGGTGGGGTCCTGCGACGGTGCCAATGATGTAGAAGGTGTTGTCGACATTGGCCACCCAGTCGCGCATGGCTTCATTCAAAGCATCCTTGAGGGTTTTGCTGCCTGAAGTGACAGGGACCACTGTGGCGCCCAAAAGTTTCATGCGATACACATTGGGGCTTTGCCGCTTAACGTCTTCTGCACCCATGTAAACCACGCACTCAAGGCCATATCGAGCGCAGATGGTGGCCGTGGCCACGCCGTGCTGGCCGGCACCTGTTTCGGCAATGATGCGAGGCTTGCCCATGCGCTTGGCCAGCATGGCTTGCCCAATGGTGTTGTTGATTTTGTGAGCGCCTGTGTGGTTCAGGTCTTCGCGCTTCAAATAGATTTGGGCACCGCCCATTTCGCGGCTCATGCGGGCTGCGTGGTAAATGGGTGAAGGCCGACCTACAAAGTGCGCCAGTTCGTATTTGAACTCGGCCAAAAATTCAGGATCGTTTTGGTACTTGGCGTAGGCTTCGCGTAATTCAAGGATGGCATGCGTCAGGGTTTCGCTGACAAAACTGCCGCCATAAATGCCGAAATGGCCAGAGGCATCGGGTTGTTGATAATTGGACATGGTGTTACTCAATGGCATCGGCTGCTTTCACGGCAGCCACAAATTCTAGGATTTTCCGGGCATCTTTGAGGCCTTTTTGGCCCTCTAGCTCGACGCCCGAGCTAACATCAACGGCCAAAGACAGCGCTTTGGGCCGAAGCTGACGAATGCCATCGGTCACATTTGCAGGCGTCAATCCACCACTCAAAACGAGGTGAGCGTTGACGTTTGGAGGAAGCTGTGACCAATTGAATGTTTTCCCGCCACCCCCATAACCGTCGACATGAGCATCGAGCAGAATGGCCTGGGCATTTGAATAATCTTGAGCGAATTTTACCAAGTCAAACGAGGCGTTGTTGTCGGTGGGAATTCGGGCCGCACGCCAGTAGGGGCGTTGTACCGCTTGGGCTAGACGATCGCATTCCGATGGCGATTCGTCGCCATGAAACTGGAGCAATGCATTGGGCACGGCTTCACAGGCCGCCTGAACCTCATGCAGGCTGGCATTCACAAACAGCAGCACAGGCACGAGGTCTGGCGGCAGTAACTTGGCCAACTCGCTGGCTCTTTCGGGTGACACGTACCTGGCACTTTGGGGGTACATCACAAAGCCAATGGCATGTGCGCCTGCGTTGACGCAAGCCATGACATCGGCCTCGCGGGTGAGTCCGCAGATTTTGATGAAGGTTCTTTGTGGCGACGAACTCATGCTTAGGGCAACCAATAAAAGGGCGGGGTGGAAGTGGGCAGTCCCCACTTGGGATCGTACACCGGTCCTTGAAAGTACAAACCGTCAGGCGAGAAGGTGGGCGCAGCGGCATCGCGACTTTTGCATGCGATGACCTCGGCCATCCATTCTGGGGTTTGAAAGCCTTGGCCAATGGTGACCATGCAACCCATGATGTTGCGAATCATGTGGTGCAAAAAAGCATTGCCTTCAAACTCAAAGCGCCAGTAGGGGCCCTGTCTGTGAATGTCAACGCGCATCATGGTTTTGACGGGAGACAAGGCTTGACAACTGCTGGCCCTGAAGGAGGAAAAATCGTGTTCGCCCAGTAAGTGCCTGGAAGCCTGTTGCATTGCTTGTTCATCGAGGGCTCGGTAAACCCAGCCAGCACGGCCGGCTTCCAAGCTGGGCCGCACGGGTGATTCCAACAGGATATAAGCATAACGACGCGAAAGAGCGCTACCCCGCGCATGAAATTCTGGTGGCACTTCTTGTGCCCATTGCACCGAAATATCATCTGGCAAATAACGGTTGGTGCCGCGCACCCAAGAGCCCATATCACGCTCAAGCGGCGTGTCAAAGTGCACCACTTGCATCAAGCCATGGACGCCTGCGTCTGTGCGACCAGCGCACAGGGTGGTGACTTTCTGAGTGGTGAATTCTTTGAGAGCCTTTTCCAGTTTGTCTTGGATGGTGAGGCCCGTGCTTTGGCTTTGCCAGCCTTGATAGGGCTGACCGTTGTAGGAAATGCCCAGTGCGATTCTCACTGTATTGTCTTTGTTGATGCGGGCGACTGAAAACCGCGGCCAGAAGAATTGTTGTCCGGATTGAGGTCTAAGTTCAATGCCGCAATTTCAGGCGGAAGCTCTAAGGGGCTTGCATTTGTTTTAAAAATGTCAGCCTTGGGTTGGTTTGTCGAGGGCGTCAGGGTGCTTAAGGAGGTGAAAGACTTGCGGGTTTGAATACGCAGCCCGGCGCCAACAACCAGGATGCCTAGCAGGGTCAGTGCGCCCCAAAGGTAAGAACTTTGATGGGGCGATTCGAGCAGTTTGTTTAAGTTGAGCCAACCCGATCCTGCATCGACAGCAGTTGCTTTTTGCCTGGCAGCATTGGCAACCGTTTGAGCATTGGGCGAGGTCAGTTGAACCAATTCATTGACATTATTTTGAAGGGCGTCCAATTGTTTTTGGGCATCTTGCAAAGCACGCTGTGCAGCGATTCGCGTCTCTTCATTTTGCTTTTCAATTCTGGCTTGAGTCAGCCTGAGTTGATCGACGCTTTCTTCAGAGTTCTGAGGCGCTGGCGCGTCTTGGCCTACCTTGCCCGCAATTTGTTTGGAAGGTGCTTGGCCCTTGACCAGTTGGGTATTTTGAGAGGCGGCCTGGGTGTAGATAAGAAACTCTTTTTGCTGAGCCACCAAAAATTGACGCGCTTCGTCTGGATTGATGGCTTTGACGGCGGTCGATGAAGGCGCCTTGAGTACTGCGCCAGCCCGCAACAAATTGACATTGCCCTCGATAAACGCATCGGGTTGATTTTTTAACAAGGCCACCAGCATCTGCTGGGTGCTCATGTCCTGAGTGAGCCACTTTTGAATGATTTGACTTGCGCTCTCACCTTTTTGAACCACATGCTCTGCAGGTGGCGTGGGCGATGAGGAAGAGGGCGTTGGCGTTGGGGCAGACGCCAGTTGTATCGGTGTTTCAAGCTTGGGGGGCGGTGCTTTTAACATCAAGGTAAAAGCTTTGACCCATTTTGAAGACGCAGTTTGTGCTTCCAACAACAAATCGACAAAATTGTCGGAAAAGCTTTGAGTGCTTGAAAGCAGAATGCGCTGGTTGCCATCCTTCGTTTCAAAAAGCTCAATTTGAAGTTGGCCTACGGAGGGTGTGTAGACAAGACCCAATTGGGAAAAACGGTCGGGCGGTGCAATTTTGACCACCAACTGACCCCACTCTTCAGGGCTAGCGTTGAGGACACTCACTTCGGCCTTCAGTGGTTCACCTTTCAGAGATTTCACCTCAATGCCCGCCAGCGACAGTGCTTGTGCACTGAAGCTAAAGCTGACGCCTATCAAAAAGATGAGGCGGGCAGTGAGACGTAAACTTCTGAACATGAACGCTGTGAGCTTGCCAATTAAGCGTTCAGCAAAATACGCAACATGCGGCGCAGAGGCTCGGCAGCGCCCCATAGCAATTGATCGCCAATGGTGAACGCGCCAACATAATCAGGTCCCATGGCCAATTTGCGAATACGGCCAACAGGGATGGTCATGGTGCCAGTCACGGCAACAGGTGTGAGGTCTTTCAAAGTGGCTTCACGGGTATTGGGAACCACTTTGACCCACTGGTTGTCAGCAGCGATCATGGCTTCGAGGTCGGCCACTGGCACGTCTTTTTTGAGCTTGAAGGTCAGTGCCTGGCTATGGCAGCGCATGGCGCCAACGCGGACACAGAAGCCATCGACAGGAATGGCCGCCGAATTGAAACCTTCACCTTGACCCAAAATTTTGTTGGTTTCGGCCATGCCTTTCCACTCTTCTTTGGACATGCCATTGCCTAAATCTTTGTCGATCCAAGGAATGAGAGAGCCGCCCAGTGGCACGCCAAAGTTGGCAGTTTCTTCGCCAGTCAAAGCGCGTTGCTTGGCGATGACTTTGCGATCGATTTCCAAAATAGCGCTCTTTGGATCGTCGAGCAAAGCTTTGACTTCAGAATTTAAAGTGCCGTACTGGGTGAGCAATTCGCGCATGTGTTGTGCGCCGCCGCCAGAGGCTGCCTGATAGGTTTGGGTGCTCATCCATTCAACCAGTCCGGCTTTGTACAAAGCACCAACGCCCATCAACATGCAACTGACGGTGCAATTGCCGCCGACCCAGTTCTTGCCGCCATTCTTCAAAGCAGATTGGATGACGGGCATGTTGACCGGATCCAAGATGATGACGGCGTCTTTTTCCATGCGCAACGTGGAGGCCGCGTCAATCCAATGACCATTCCAACCCGCCGCACGCAGCTTAGGAAAAACTTCGGTGGTGTAGTCGCCACCTTGCGCAGTGATGATGATGTCGCAGCGCTTAAGAGCATCGATGTTGAATGCGTCTTGCAGCGTCGTTTCATTTTTGGCCATGGCGGGCGCTTTGCCGCCTGAGTTGGAGGTGGAGAAGAACAAAGGTTCGATCAAACCAAAGTCGCCTTCTGCTTGCATGCGGTCCATCAAAACGGAGCCCACCATGCCGCGCCAGCCTACAAGTCCTACCAATTTCATGTCATCACCCTTTCAATGTTAATTTTGAGATTCCGACTCGTCGAGCCGGAAGGGCATGACGAGTTTTGAGCGCTTAGCGCTTTGTCGTTTTTGTAACGGCTTTCACAACGGCTTCGCCCATTTCGCGGGTGCTGACCTTTTGTGTGCCTTCAGACCAAATGTCCACTGTGCGTAAACCAGAAGCCAAAACGGACTTCACAGCCGTCTCAATGCGGTCGGCAGATTCGGCTTGGTTCAATGAAAAGCGGAGCATCATGGCAGCTGAGAGTATTGTAGCCAATGGGTTTGCAATACCCTTACCAGCAATGTCAGGCGCGCTGCCGTGGCTTGGCTCGTACAAACCTTGATTTTGGCTGTTGAGGCTGGCGGAGGGCAGCATGCCGATGGAGCCAGTCAACATGGAGGCTTCGTCGGACAAAATGTCGCCAAACATGTTGCCAGTGACCACTACGTCAAATTTCTTAGGTTCTTTGACCAATTGCATGGCGGCGTTGTCAACGTACATGTGATCGAGCGCGACATCGGGATATTCTTTGTGCACATCGGTGACGACATCTTTCCAGAATTGGAAAGTTTCAAGCACATTGGACTTGTCAACGCTAGTGACCTTCTTG
>CALPYQ020000092.1 GCA_943327965.2 Singulisphaera sp. GP187 | reverse complement strand
TAAACACCATCAATCAAGTCGCGCACTTGCTTCACGATGCTGCGCGGCGTGATGCCCATGGCCTCGTTGTGCGCAATTTGTTTGGTCCGGCGGCGTTCGGTTTCGCCAATGGCGCGGTTCATGGAATCGGTCATTCGGTCGGCATACAAAATGGCACGGCCGTGAAGGTTTCGGGCCGCACGGCCAATGGTCTGAATTAAGCTGCGCTCTGAACGCAGAAATCCTTCTTTGTCAGCGTCCAAAATGGCCACCAAAGACACTTCTGGAATGTCCAAACCTTCGCGCAACAAATTGATGCCCACCAAGACATCAAATGCACCCAAACGCAAATCGCGCAAAATTTCGACGCGCTCCACAGTGTCAACATCGGAATGCAAATAGCGCACCTTGACACCGTTGTCTGACAGATAGTCAGTGAGTTGCTCGGCCATGCGTTTGGTCAGCGTGGTAATCAGAACACGTTCGTGTTTTTCGACGCGGATTCGGATCGCTTGCAACACATCGTCCACTTGGTGAATGGCGGGCCGAACTTCCACTTGCGGATCGACCAAACCGGTGGGCCTGACCACCTGCTCGACCACTTTGCCAGCATGCGTGATTTCGTAATTGGCGGGGGTCGCCGATACAAAAATGCACTGACGCATTTTGGTTTCGAATTCTTCAAATTTGAGCGGCCGATTGTCTAACGCACTGGGCAGCCTGAAACCATATTCCACCAGAGTGGTTTTGCGAGCGCGGTCGCCGTTGTACATGGCATTGAGCTGGCCAATCATTTGGTGGCTCTCGTCCAAGAACATGATGGAATCGAGGGGCATGTAATCGGTTAGCGTGCTGGGGGCGGCACCGGGTTCGGCACCAGACAAATGGCGCGTGTAATTTTCAATGCCTTTGCAGTGCCCTACTTCGCTGAGCATTTCTAGGTCAAAGCGGGTGCGTTGTTCAAGGCGCTGTGCTTCAACCAGCTTGCCCATGCCCACCAATTGCTGAAGGCGCTCGGCCAATTCCAATTTGATGGTTTCGACGGCGGCCAAAACTTTGTCGCGGGGTGTGACGTAGTGGCTCGAAGGATAAACCGTGAAGCGTGGAATTTTTTGTTTGATGCGGCCCGTTAAAGGGTCAAACAATTGCAGACTGTCCACTTCATCGTCAAACAATTCAATGCGCACAGCCAGTTCGGAATGTTCTGCCGGAAACACATCGATGGTGTCGCCCCTGACACGGAACTTGCCGCGACTAAAGTCTTGGTCGTTGCGCATGTATTGCATGCGAATGAGTTGCGAAATGACATCGCGCTGACCAAGCTTGTCGCCCGTGCGCAAGGTCATGATCATGCGGTGATAGCTTTCCGGCTCACCAATGCCGTAGATGGCAGACACAGTGGCCACAATGACCACGTCGCGGCGCTCCATCAAGCTCTTAGTGCAGGACAAACGCATTTGCTCAATGTGCTCGTTGATGGCGGAGTCTTTTTCAATGAACAAGTCGCGCTGAGGCACATACGCTTCAGGTTGGTAGTAGTCGTAATAGCTCACAAAATATTCGACCGCGTTCTTTGGAAAGAACTCTCTAAATTCTGAATACAACTGCGCGGCCAAGGTTTTGTTGGGGGCAAACACAATGGCGGGTTTGCCCATTTGGGCAATGACGTTGGCCATGGTGAAAGTTTTGCCAGAACCCGTCACGCCCAGCAAGGTTTGAAACACCTCGCCATCGTTTAAACCTTCCACCAATCCTGCAATGGCGGTGGGTTGATCGCCGGCTGGCGGATAGGGCTGGTACAGCTCAAAGGGGGATCCTTCGTAGTGCACAAACTTGCCTTCTGGCGCCACATAAGGGACAGCCTCTAGGACGGGTTCAAAAGAATCGGGTGTGACGGCCATGGAACTTCTTGAGATGGGTCAATTTGGGGCAAAAAACGGCGCAAAGAGCCGTTAAAATTAGGGGCAACCCTAAAGCCTAACCTAGGTTTCGGGTTTCTGCCATCCGTAACCTCCTTATCAAGGACTTTTTCATGTCTCTGTTTACCGCCGTCGAAATGGCCCCCCGCGACCCCATCTTGGGTTTGAACGAACAATTTGCAGCCGACACCAATCCCAACAAAGTGAACTTGGGTGTGGGCGTTTATTTCGACGACAACGGCAAACTCCCCTTGCTTCAGTGTGTTCAAGCGGCCGAAAAAGCCATGATGGAAAAGCCAACAGCCCGCGGTTACCTGCCCATTGACGGCATTGCCGCCTACGATGCCGCAGTTAAAAGCCTGGTTTTTGGGGCCGACAGCGAACCCGTCAGCTCGGGCCGCGTGGCCACCGTTCAAGGCATTGGCGGTACAGGCGGCCTCAAAATTGGCGCCGACTTCCTGAAAAAAGTCAGCCCCAACGCCAAAGTTTTGATTTCTGATCCCAGCTGGGAAAACCACCGCGCCTTGTTCACCAACGCCGGCTTCCAAGTTGAGACCTATGCCTATTACGACGCCGAAAAACGCGGCGTCAACTTTGAGGGCATGTTGGCCAGCCTGAATGCTGCGGCACCCGGCACCATTGTGGTGTTGCACGCTTGCTGCCACAACCCAACCGGCTATGACATCACTGCAGCCCAGTGGGATCAAGTCATTGCGGCTGTTAAAGGCAAAAACCTCACCGCATTTTTGGACATGGCCTACCAAGGTTTTGGCCATGGTATTCAAGAAGATGGCGCTGTCATTGCCAAGTTTGTGGCGGCCGGCCTTAGCTTCTTTGTGTCCACCTCTTTCTCTAAAAGCTTCAGCTTGTACGGCGAGCGCGTGGGTGCTTTGTCTGTGCTGTGTGCCAACAAGGAAGAATGCAGCCGCGTTTTGAGCCAATTGAAAATTGTGATTCGCACCAACTACTCCAACCCGCCCATTCACGGCGGTGCCGTAGTGGCCGCCGTGTTGGCCAACCCCGAGTGGCGCGCCACCTGGGAAAAAGAATTGGGCGAAATGCGTGTGCGCATCAAAGCCATGCGTCAAAAACTGGTCGATGGTTTGAAAGCTGCGGGTGTGAAGCAAGACATGAGTTTCATTACCACCCAAATTGGCATGTTCAGCTACTCTGGCTTGAACAAAGACCAAATGGTGCGCCTGCGCTCTGAGTTTGGTGTGTATGGCACCGACACAGGCCGCATGTGTGTGGCTGCTTTGAACAGCAAGAACATCGATTACGTTTGTCAGTCGATTGCGAAAGTCATGTGACAAAGCGGCGTCACCCAATGATTTAAATTAGGTGCGCCTCTCCACTTTCAATGCATCACAACTGTTATATTGCTGCAGTGCAACAATTTAAAGGGCTTTAAGCCATGCTTTACCAAATCTACGAAACGCAACGCTCCATCATGGAGCCTTTTGCAGACTTGGCACATGCTGCCGCCAAGATGTACAGCAACCCGCTCAATCCCATGGGCAATTCGCCCTTGGCGCAGCGTGTTTCTGCCGGTTATGAACTCATGCACCGCTTGGGCAAAGACTACGTCAAGCCCGAGTTTGGCATTCGCACTGTGCATGTGGGTGAGGTCGATGTGGCCATTCATGAGCGCGTCGAAATTGACAAGCCGTTTTGCGAATTGCGCCGTTTTAAGCGCTTTACTGACGACTCCGTCACCCTCAGTGCCATTAAAAAACAACCGGCCGTTTTAATTGTTGCGCCTTTGTCAGGCCACTACGCCACCCTTCTGCGCGATACCGTCAAAACCATGTTGAAGGACCACAAGGTCTACATCACCGACTGGAAAAACGCCCGCTTGGTGCCTTTAGAAGATGGCGAGTTCCATTTGGACGACTACGTCAACTATGTGCAAGAGTTCATTCGCCATGTGCAAGGCGTCTACGGCAATTGCCATGTCATCAGCGTTTGCCAACCCACCGTGCCCGTTTTGGCAGCCGTCTCTTTGATGGCTTCGCGTGGCGAAAAAACACCTCTCAGCATGACCATGATGGGCGGCCCCATTGATGCGCGCAAGTCGCCCACTGCCGTCAACAACTTGGCCATGAACAAGAGCTTTGAGTGGTTTGAAAACAATGTGATTTACAAAGTGCCTAGCAACTTCCCAGGTGCAGGCCGCCGCGTCTATCCTGGTTTCTTGCAGCACACAGGCTTTGTGGCCATGAACCCAGATCGTCATGCCTCTAGCCATTACGATTACTTCAAAGACCTCATCAAAGGTGATGACGCCAGCACAGAGGCGCACCGCAAGTTCTATGACGAGTACAACGCCGTGCTAGACATGGATGCCGACTATTACTTAGAAACCATCAAGACTGTTTTCCAAGATTACAAATTGGTCAACGGCACTTGGGAAGTTAAGAACTTAAGCGGCAAACAAGAGTTGGTTCGTCCGCAAGACATTAAGACCACCGCCTTGCTCACCGTTGAAGGCGAGTTGGACGACATTTCTGGCTCTGGCCAAACGGCTGCGGCACATGGTTTGTGCAGCAACATCACACCCAAAAATCGCAAGCATTTGGAAGTGCCAGGTGCGGGTCACTACGGTATTTTCAGTGGTCGTCGTTGGCGCGATGTGGTGTACCCAGAAGTTGTCAAATTCATTTTGGCGCACAACGGTTCAGGCACTACAAAAAAAGCATCCACCCAAACTGCTGTCAAAGCCAGTGCCAAGCCTGCTAGCAAAGCACCTGCCAAGAAGGCCGTCAAAGTTGCTGCCAAAAAAGCACCCGCTCGTAAAAAGTGAGCACCCTGGCTGACCGCATCCACGATGCGCTGCCTCAAACGCAGTGCACTCGGTGCGGCTACCCAGACTGCAAGGCCTATGCATTGGCCATTGCAGAAGATCAAGTCCCCATCAATCAATGTCCGCCTGGCGGTGCCGAGGGCGTGGCCATCTTGGCCCGCCTCACAGGCCGTACCGCCCTGCCCTTAAATCCAGACCATGGGGTTGAAGGCCCCATGACGGTGGCCGTCATTGACGAAGCATGGTGCATCGGCTGCACCTTGTGCATCAAGGCCTGCCCCACCGATGCCATCTTGGGCAGCAACAAGGTCATGCACACCGTCATTGAATCGGCTTGTACGGGTTGCGATTTGTGTTTGCCCGTTTGTCCAGTCGATTGCATTGAGATGGTGCCCATCTCTGGCGAAAAAACTGGCTGGGCTGCATGGTCTGATGTGCTGGCCACACAAGCCAGGCAGCGCTATGAGTCGCGGCAAATTCGCTTGGTTGTAGAAGAGCGCGAACACGCTGAGCGACAAGAAGCCAAGGCTGCCATGAAATTGGCCGACCTTGAAACACATACGCACAGGGCTTTAGATCAAGACAAAGAAATGGCCCGCAAGCGAGCCATCATTGAAGCGGCTTTGGCAAAAGCCAAAGCTCGAAAAGCCAATTAAAAATTGATCTGCTTTAAGCGTATTGGGCAGCCAACGCGCCAAAAGCTTTCACCACCTCATCGGGTGCTTGCACCAACTCAATCAGCACCCCCTCACCACCAATGGGCAACTCTTCATTGCCTTTGGGGTGAATAAAACAAATGTCGAAACCGGCTGCGCCTTTGCGAATGCCGCCCGGCGCAAACCGAACGCCCTGCTGACCCAGCCATTCAACAGCCTCTGGCAAATGATCGATCCACAAGCCAACATGGTTCAAAGGTGTGGTGTGAACGGCAGGTTTTTTTTCGATGTCCATCGGTTGCATCAAATCAACCTCAACTTTGAAGGGCCCGGAGCCAATGGCGCAAATGTCTTCGTCAACATTTTCACGATCACTTTTGTAGGTGCCCGTGAGTTCTAAACCAAACAAGTCAATCCACAGTTTTTGCAATTTGACTTTGTCAGTACCGCCAATGGCAATTTGTTGAATGCCCAAAACCTTGAAGGGACGGCTGATGTTGCTCATGCTTCAAACTCCACGATGACTTGGTCGACTGACAAAGATTCACCTTGTGAGGCCATGACCTTCTTCACCACACCGTCGTGGGCAGCAAACAAAATGTTTTCCATTTTCATGGCTTCAATGACGGCCACACGCTCACCCGCTTGAACTTTTTGACCTGGGGTGACGGCCACATTGACCAACAAACCGGGCATGGGCGACAAGACAAATCGGCTCATGTCAGGGGGTGTTTTGAAGGGCATCATTTGGTGCAACTCGGCCATGCGGGGTGAAACCACCAAAGCTTCAATGCGTGTGCCGTTGTGTTGAACTTGCAAAGCCAAGGGGTTCTTCGGCGTGCCGCGCTCTACTTGGGCGGTAAATGGCTTGCCATTGACGGTGCCGCTAATGCGCACGTCGTTCAAACGCGAATGGCTTTCAATGATGTAGTGGTTGTCACCCACTTTGATAATGGCTTTGCCGCTTTGACCACGGAACTCGTCCACGTGCACACCCAGGTAACGGTTCTCGCCTTTGGCGCCCAACACAATGACGCTGTAATCGTGACCAATTTGAACGTCATAGCCAGGCAACTGACCACTGAGGTTGGCCGCACGCTCGCGCGATTTTCGGCGCACAAATGCAGCCAAGGCCACCAAGAAATCAGGGTCGTCGTGCGGCACATCTTCTGCACGGAAACCTTGACCATAGTTTTCTGCAATGAAACCCGTGTTGAAGTCGCCAGCCACAAATTTAGGGTGGGCCAACAAGGCCGCTTGGAAGGGAATGTTGGAGCTGATGCCACGAATGACAAAACCATTCAAGGCTTCGCGCATTTTGGCAATGGCATCGTTGCGGTCGGTACCATGAACAATTAGCTTGGCAATCATGGAGTCGTAGAACATCGGGATCTCGCCGCCATCTTGCACGCCGGTGTCGACACGCACGCCCAACAGGTCTTGCGTATTCGACTGGAACATGGTTTGCACTGGCGTTTGGAAACGCACCAAGCGACCTGTCGAAGGCAAGAAGTTGCGGAAGGGGTCTTCTGCATTGATGCG
>CALPYQ020000091.1 GCA_943327965.2 Singulisphaera sp. GP187 | reverse complement strand
CAAAAAAGCAATGAACGCGACCGAGACCATCACCATCACGGCCTGAATGAGACGCTGTAAAACAAATGCCAACATGTATTGTTTTATTTAAGTTGGATGGTGCCGTACCATGCTTGCGCTTGGCTGCGTGTGTTGTCCGTGTCGGTCATGAGGCCAATGCCAATGAGGGCACCTGGTGCTTCGCCAAATGCTTTTTCAAAATCTGCACGAATGTTACGTTCATAAGAAAGCCACTGATTCAAACGGTCTGCACCCGATTCCACCACAATTTTGCGAATGCGATCGGTGCGGGGGTTTTGTATGACTGTGCCCACTGGCCTTTGATTGCACCAGACATACATCAGGGTGGCATAGGGCATGGGCTCACCCGTGATCACTTGCGTCAGTTCATTCAACATGGCATTTTTGGCCGAGAACTGTGTGCGGTCACCCTCAAATGCCAAGACCAAACGAACAGGCGAATCATCATGCTCGCGCTGCGCCATGTCGGCACTGGGTATTAACTGGGGCACTTGCCATGCAAATGACAAGCCGTTCAATTGGTCTGCCGGCACATGCAAGGTTTTGCGCAGCATGCTGGCCGACGATTGGGCTTGTGCTTGAAGCCTTGAAAGCGAATTGCGCTTAATCAAGGCGTATTGGGTGTTTTGTTTGCCGGGTAGCTTAACCGTATCCCACTTCAACTGATCTTCGGGTTGCCAAACCCTCGGAGCACTGCCATCGATGTTTGCGCCTGCCACTTTGTTTTGGGGCACAGCGCCGCAGCCTATCAAGCCCAAACAAACCATCGACAAGATCATTGCCCATGACAAGACAGCCTTCAAGCAAGCTGGTTGCGTAACGATTGCTGTGTTTTGATTCATGCGTAAGTTAATGACCAACAAATGAAGCGGTTAGCACACCAATGTGCCATAAAAAAACCCACCATGTTGCCACGGTGGGTTTTTTAGTTTCTAAATCACTGGCTGACGAAAGTCAGCGTAGCGATTAGAAGTTGTGTTGCAGACCCAACCACTGGTTTTTGCCTGTAGGCATCATTGCAGCAGTAGAACCTTTGCTGGTTGAAGAAGCTACGTAAATAGCTTGTGTACGCTTAGAGAAGTTGTATGTTGCGCCCCAAGCAGTACGTGTGGTTTTTGTAGAACCATCTGTCTTGCCCAACTCGATGTCGCCATTGGCGCCATAGCTGCCCAAGCTGAACATCCAAGCGCCCATTGGCACTTGAACAGCGACTTCAGTTGCTTTGTGAGCTTTCTTACCGGCTGTAGAAGCAGCAGCTGTTGTTGAGTAGCCAATGTTGCTGTCTTGTGTGAACTGGCTGGCGTACAACTTAGCAACGCCCAAGTCGTAAGAAGCACCCAACTTGCTAGACTTCAAACCGAACAAGTCGGTCAAAGTGTAGTACTGAGCGTAGACAGGGCCGTTTCTGAAGTTAACACCAACAGAGTTAGCGTTGGCGTGACGTGTAGCGTCTGTCAAACCTGTTGCCAAGTTGGCTGAGTTGAGTTTCCAAGCGTTGGAGTAACCAGCACCAGTAGATGTGTGATAGATGTTGCCAGATTTCTGTGCATTGAATGCAAAGACTTGGAAGCCACCAACTGTGGGTGATGTGTACTGAACTTGGCTAGAGAAACGGCCGTTAGCAGCCTGGTGTGGCGCTGTAGACTGACCAGAATCTTCGAAGGGGTGCAAAGGCGCAACACCAACGGCGTTGGTGAAACGACCAACGCGAACTTGGCCCATGCCGCTGTCGATGGCGATAGATGATTGCTCGAACAGGTTGTCGCCACGTGTGCCAGAAGTTGTAGAAACATAAGAACGTGACTGCTCTGATGTGTCAGAAGAGAAACGCATGTTGGCAGCGGCAGTGACCTTCAAACCACCACCCAAGTCTTCCACGGCGGCGATAGTGATACCAGTACGGTCACCTTTCCAGTTGCCGTAGCTGTGGATGCCAGTAACAGCAGTGCCAACACCGTAGTTGATAGAGCCAGACAAAGTAACTGTGGACTGAGCGAAAGCGCTAGTTGCAGCCAAAGCAGCCAATGCAATGAGGGTTTTTTTCATTTGAGAAGTTCTCCAAGGTTTAACAAGGGCTCTGGCTTAGGTGTTTGCGAATTCGCAAGCCACTGGGTCCAAGGCCAACCTCCTTCAGGAAGTTGTTTGTATTCCACCAGAGGTCGGCACAGTCTGCAAAGAAAATGAAGCTTTTATCGGGTTATTCGTTGCTTGCGCACAACAAAAGGGAACAACAGGGCTAAACTTCCCCCTATGAATGCCGATGCTTTGATCTTTGCTGCCGACAGTGCCCTGCGCACTTTATTTGCCACGCCCAGGTCGGCAAGGCCCACGCCCAAGCCATCTCGTACGCTTGAAAAGCAGTCCGATGGCGTTTTGACGGCCACTGAATTGCCACCCGAACTCACCCCTGCCGAAAAGGCTTTGTCTGCTGCGCTGATGCGCGTCAACCATGTGGGCGAGGTCTGCGCGCAGGCTTTGTACACCGGCCAGGCCTTGGCCACCCAAAACCCAGCTCTGAGGGCTAAGCTCGATGCAGCCTGCCGAGAAGAAACCGATCACCTGGCTTGGACGCTTGAACGCCTAGATCAACTGAACAGCCGCCCTTCACTGTTGAATCCGCTTTGGTATGCCGGTGCATTTGCCATTGGCTACGGTGCAGGCAAGCTGGGCGGGGACAAACTGAGCCTGGGCTTTGTGGTGGAAACAGAAAACCAAGTGGAGGCCCATTTGGCCAGCCACATGACCCATTTACCCGCCAACGACTTGGCCTCCAAAGCCATCGTGGCACAAATGAAAGCCGATGAAGCGTCGCACGCCCGCATGGCCCAAAAAGCAGGCGCTGCAGAACTGCCAGAACCGGTAAAGCGTTTGATGGGCTCGGCCGCCAAGCTCATGACCTCCGTGGCGCACCACATCTAAAGAAAGCTCAACTTCCAAAAGCCTAGTTAACCCTCTGGGACGGAAGAAGGGCTTCTGATCAAGCCTCAATCACATCAAAACTGGTGGATATTTCTGCTGTTTTGGCCAACATGATGCTGGCCGAGCAATATTTGTCGTGGCTCATGGCTACGGCACGCTCAATGGCAGAAGCCGGAATGCCCTTGCCACTCACCGTAAAGTGCATGTGAATTTTGGTGAACACTTTGGGGTCGGTGTCGGCGCGCTCAGAGGTCAACTTGACCGAGCAGCCGCGCACATCGTGTCGGCCACGTTTCAAAATGAGAACCACGTCATAAGCGGTGCAACCCCCTGTGCCTGCCAACACGGTTTCCATGGGACGTGGCGCTAAGTTTTGACCGCCATTTTCAGGCTTGGCCGCATCGGGCGCGCCGTCCATCATCAAGACATGACCGCTACCGGTCTCGGCCACAAAACCCATGCCTGAGCGTGCGCCAGTAGCGCCGGTCCAACTGACTGTGCATTCCATTTTGAATTTTCCCTGTGAAATTGTTCTGAATTTTCTAGGCTGCAATCGTAAAGCCTTTGTAAAAGTGTTGCACTGCAGCAATTTTTATGTAGAATTTCGAACAGTCGTGCTTTTATTTGTTTCAACGCACGAACCTTTTGTCTCCTCCACCCTCTGAAAAGGTGGATTTGCCCCGCGCCGCAAGGCTCGGGGCATTTTTTTCGCACGTATCATTCAGGGATGACCGCGAAAAACCTCAAACCCGCCGATTACCTGAAAAAAATCCTGAACGCACGCGTTTATGACGTCGCCACGGAATCGGGCTTAGAAATTGCCAAAAACTTGTCACAACGCTTGCACAACACCGTGTTGCTCAAGCGGGAAGACCAACAACCCGTCCACAGCTTCAAGCTGCGGGGTGCGTACAACAAGATGGCACACCTCACGCCCGAGCAACTCAAGAAGGGCGTCATTTGCGCCTCAGCAGGCAACCATGCCCAAGGCGTTTCTTTGGGTGCCAGCAAATTGGGCTGTCGCGCTGTCATTGTGATGCCCACCACCACGCCGCAAGTCAAAGTGGATGCGGTCAAAGCATTGGGCGGCGAAGTGGTTCTAATTGGCGACAGCTATTCAGACGCTCACAAACATGCCACCCTGCTTGAGAAAAAAATGGGCATGACTTTTGTGCATCCCTTTGACGACCCCGATGTGATTGCAGGCCAAGGCACCATTGCCATGGAAATGCTGCGCCAGCACCAAGGCCGTTTGGATGCGGTATTTGTGGCCATTGGCGGCGGCGGATTGATTGCGGGCGTGGCCAACTACATCAAGGCCGTGCGTCCCGAGGTCAAAGTCATTGGCGTCCAGATGAACGACTCCGACGCCATGATTCAATCGGTCAATGCCAAAAAACGAGTCACCCTCGACGACGTGGGCTTGTTCTCTGATGGCACAGCCGTCAAGTTGGTAGGAGAAGAAACATTTCGCGTGGCACGCGGCTTGGTTGACGAGTACATGACGGTCGACACCGACTCGGTGTGCGCGGCCATCAAAGATGTGTTTGTTGACACACGTTCTATTGTGGAACCCGCAGGCGCTTTGGCCGTTGCCGCCATCAAGCAATATGTGGCCAAACACAAAACCAAAGGCCAGACCTACGCCGCCATTTTGTGTGGTGCCAACATGAACTTTGACCGCTTGCGCTTTGTGGCCGAGCGTGCCGAAGTGGGCGAAGAACGCGAGGCCATTTTTGCGGTCACCATTCCTGAAGAGCGCGGCAGTTTCAAACGCTTTTGCGAACTCATTGGTAACTTGCCAGGCGGGCCGCGCAATGTGACCGAATTCAACTACCGCATCAGTGATGCAGACAAAGCCCATGTGTTTGTGGGCCTGACCACGCATGGTGCAGGCGAGAGCACCAAAATTGCTGCCAAGTTTGCCAAGCACGGCTTTGACAACATCGATTTAACGCACGACGATTTGGCCCGAGAACACATTCGTCACATGGTGGGGGGTCACTCCAGCTTGGCGCAAAACGAACGCCTCATGCGTTTCGTGTTTCCAGAGCGCCCAGGTGCCTTGCTGAAATTCTTAAATTTAATGCGCCCCGGCTGGAACATCAGCTTGTTCCACTATCGCAATCAGGGTGCCGATTACGGCCGCATTTTGGTGGGCCTGCAAGTGCCCGACAAAGATGACAAAGCCTTTGACAAGTTTCTCAAAACATTGGGCTATCCCTATGTTGAAGAAACGCACAACCCGGTCTACAGAATGTTCTTGCAACGCTAAAGGGCTTGCGTTTTATTTGGGCAGTTCGAGGGTGACAGTGGGTGCGTCTTGCAGGCTAGGTGCCAAACGCGCCAGCCTGTGACCGACCGAATGCAAGACCCAACCGGGCGCCACTGTTTGACCGGGTAAAAAAGCTTTGGGTGCTTGGCCATCGACACCAATGAGGGCTGAGCCTTGACCCGAAACGCCCGCCACCACGCCCAACAAGTTCCACTGAGGCGCCGCTTGAGCCGCAATGCCAGCGCCTTGTTGAGCCGCTTGTGAAGCTTGAGGGGCGCCCAAAGCCACGGCCACATGGGAATTGCTGCTGTCACCTGCTGACAAATTGGCGCCAGGCAACACGACGGGCGCTACAGAAGCAGGTGTTTGCAGACTTTGAATTTGCAAAACCCAGGAAACCAGCGCATAGGCAGCAACGGCTGAGGCGATCAAAGCGCAAAGCGCAGGCCAAAAGGTTTTTCGGGATGCTTCTTTAACTTGCAACATGAGGGGATTATGATGGAGAAGTCTGTAAAAAGCAGGGGGGTTTACTTGCAATGATTTCTAAAAAAACACAGTCAGCGCGCAAGCAGCGCGGCTTTACCTTGATCGAGTTGATGGTGGTCTTGGCCATCATTGGCATCCTGGCCTCTTTGGTGGTGCCCAACATTTTGGGCCGCGCCGATGACGCGCGCATGACAGCGGCCAAAACAGATGTGGGCAACTTGATGCAGGCCCTCAAACTTTACAAGCTAGACAACCAACGTTTTCCGACGGCCGAGCAAGGCCTCCAAGCCTTGGTCACCAAGCCCAGCACCGAGCCCGTGCCCACCAATTGGAAAAGTTATTTGGACAAGTTGCCAACCGACCCGTGGGGCAAGCCCTACCAATACCTCAACCCAGGCCTGAAGTCTGAAGTCGATGTGATGTCTTGGGGCGCCGACGGCCAAACGGGTGGTGAGGGTGTGAATGCCGACATCGGCAGTTGGCAATAAAGCCCCGTTGAACACGCACACGCGAGAATTTCATTCTTCGCAAGTGCATGCCTGTGCGCAGCACCCTGCCAAACCCTGGGGTTTTACCCTCATGGAGTTGTTGGTGGTCATTGCCTTGATTGCCATTGGCACGGCCTCTGTCAGCTTCAGTTTGCGCGACACATCCCAAACTCTTTTAGAGCGCGATGCCGAGCGCTTGGCCGCTTTGTTGGAGTCTGCACGGGCCAGGTCCAGAAGCAGTGGCGTGCCTGTAGTGTGGCGTCCTGTTGTTGACACTCTCTCAAGCGGTGCGCCCGTTGCCTTTGTGTTTGAAGGCTTGCCGCCGCAAACTTTGCCTGCTGCTTGGTTGTCACCGCAAACCCAAGTGGCCGCCAACAGTTTGCTGAGGCTAGGACCCGACCCCATCATTGGTCCGCAAAGTGTCATGCTCAGCGGCCCAAATTTTCGCTTGTGGGTCAGCACCGATGGCATTCAACCGTTTCAAGTCAAACGCGCAGCACCATGACAAACACGCCCCGGCAAAACCAGCGCAAGGGTGCGCGCTATGTCATGGGTTTTACGCTCATTGAAGTCTTGGTGGCCTTGAGCATTGTGGCCATTGCCCTCATGGCAGGACTGCGCTCAACCGACGCCTTAAGCCGCAATGCTTCACGTCAATCGACACAGTGGTTGGCGCAAATTTGTGCCGAAAACGAATTCACCAAATTGCGCTTGTCGCGGCAAAT
>CALPYQ020000090.1 GCA_943327965.2 Singulisphaera sp. GP187 | reverse complement strand
GATCCAGAGCCCAATGCGGCCTAATCAATAAGTTGAATCAACGGGGCTTCGGCCCCGTCCTTATTTCAAAGCCTTTTTTACCTGTTCCCAATTAAACGCATGCCCATCACTCACTGGCAGACTTCAAGGTTTTTGATTGATTTATCAAAGCCCAAGGTCATGGGCATTGTCAACATCACGCCCGATTCATTTTCAGATGGTGGTCAATTTGAGTCGAATACCAAGGCTTTAAAGCATGCTGAAAATTTGCTTCAGCAAGGCGCGGACATCTTAGACATTGGTGGTGAATCTTCTAGACCTGGCGCACAAGCTTTAAGTGTTGAAGAGGAATTGTCGCGGGTACTGCCTTTTGTGCGTGAGGCTGCCAAGTGGCAGGTTCCGCTGTCGGTTGATACCTACAAGCCAGAGGTCATGAAAGCTGCACTCGATCTTGGCGCAGACATCATCAATGACATTTGGGCATTGCGCCAGCCAGGTGCCTGGGATGTCATTGCGCAGTTCCCAAACTGCGGCATTTGTTTGATGCACATGCACCGAGACCCTCAGACCATGCAAATTGAGCCCATGAAAGGCAATGTGGTGCATTCGGTGAAGGATTTTTTGGCACAGCAGTTGTTTAAAGCAGTCAGTCTAGGGATCAAGAAAGAACGCATCGTTTTAGATTCTGGCGTAGGATTTGGCAAAACAACAGAACAAAATTTAGCCATGTTGAGTCATCAGGCTTCATTCCTGTCTTTGGGCCAACCCCTTTTGGCCGGTTGGTCACGCAAATCCAGTTTGGGAAAGATCTTGGCGGTCGATGGCCATGAGCCGGCCTCATCAGACAGGTTGGGTGCTAGTTTGGCAGCTGCGTTGTTGGCAGTCCAAAATGGAGCAGCCATTGTGCGTGTTCATGATGTGAAAGAAACAGTGCAAGCATTGAAGGTCTGGCAAGCGGTGCAAGCCAATGTGTCAGCGCCATGAGAGCTACAAGCGTATAAAATTAATAAATGACTAGAAAATATTTTGGAACAGACGGCATTCGCGGAACCGTCGGACAAGCACCCATTACGCCCGATTTTGTCATGCGCTTGGCCCATGCCGTTGGCAGGGTCCTGCGTCAATCCGAAAAAAATCCGGTGGTTTTGATTGGAAAAGACACCCGAATTTCGGGTTACATGCTTGAAAGCGCTTTGGAGTCCGGCTTCAATTCTGCAGGTGTCGACGTCGTCCTATTGGGGCCGGTACCCACACCTGCAGTTGCATACCTCACGCGCGCACGCCGTGCATCTTTGGGTGTTGTCATCAGCGCCAGCCACAACCCGTATGAGGACAACGGCATCAAGTTTTTCAGTGCCAAGGGTACCAAGCTCGACGACGAGTGGGAGGTCGCTGTCGAAAAGTTGGTCGATGAACCCCCAGTATGGGTTTCATCGGCAGAACTAGGCAAAGCCAAGCGTTTGGATGATGCTGCAGGTCGCTACATTGAATTTTGCAAGAGCACCTTCAGCAACGAATTCTCGCTTAAGGGCATGAAAATTGTGGTCGATGCAGCCCATGGCGCCGCCTATCAAATTGCCCCCAAAGTTTTCCATGAATTGGGCGCTGATGTCATTGCCATTGGTTGCGCCCCCGATGGTCTGAACATCAACAAAGACGTGGGCGCCACTCACCCCGAAGCACTCGTGGCCGCGGTCAAGTTGCATCAAGCAGACTATGGTGTGGCTTTAGATGGTGACGCCGACAGGCTGCAATTTGTCGACCGAACAGGTCGCCTCTACAACGGCGATGAGTTGTTGTATTTGATGGTCACAGACCGCATTGCAAGAGACGAAGTTGTGCCCGGTGTTGTGGGCACACTCATGACCAACATGGCCGTTGAATTGGCCATTAAAGCCAAAAACATTGAGTTTGTCAGAAGCAAAGTAGGGGATCGCTACGTTCTTGAAGTTCTTCAAGAGAAAAAATGGTTGTTGGGCGGCGAAGGCTCCGGCCACTTGCTGGCCCTCGACAAACACACCACCGGCGATGGTTTGATCAGTGCCCTTCAAGTGTTGCAGGCCTGTGTTGCAACTGGTCGAACCATGGCTGAGTTGTTATCTGATGTGGTCTTGTTTCCGCAAGTTCTCATCAATGTCCGTCTGGGCAAAGATCAAAATTGGCAGGCCAATACCCAATTAACTCAGGCCATCAAAGAAGTCGAGACCGAGCTGGGTCAAACGGGCCGCGTTCTCATTCGAGCCAGCGGTACCGAGCCATTGGTGCGGGTTATGGTGGAGGCCCAAAGTCTAGAAGTGGCGCAGCGATGTGCTGAAAAAATGGCCGCAACCCTGCGCGCTTAATCAAACATTCAATAAATCAATCGATCTGGTTTGATTTCTTGCAGGATGGTCGTGGCTATTTCTTCGATCGATTTGCTGGTGGTCGATAACCAACGAATGCCTGACCGTCTCATCATGGCTTCGGCATCGGCCACTTCCTGACGGCAATTTTCCAAACTGGCGTATTTGGAATTGGGGCGTCTTTCAGACCTGATCTCTGACAGTCGATCGGGGTGAATTGACAGACCGAAGATCTTTTTTCGATGAGGAACCAAGGCGGGCGGCAATTGCTTGCGCTCAAAGTCTTCAGGAATGAGCGGGTAGTTGGCGGCTTTCATGCCGTGCTGCATGGCCAAATAAAGGCTGGTGGGTGTTTTGCCACTCCGGCTCACGCCCACCAAAATAACTTCAGCCGAATCCAAATCTCGATTGGATTGGCCATCATCATGGGCCAATGAAAAATTGATCGCTTCAATGCGATCGTGGTATTCCTTGCTCTTACTCGCGTCTGAAAAACGGCCCACGCGATGGTGTGACTTGATACCGAGTTCCACCTCCAAGGGATTGACGAAGGTACCAAACATGTCCAAAAGCATGCCTTTGCAACCCGATCGAATGACTTCCAACACTTCCATGTTCACTAAAGTGGTAAAGACAATGGGTTTGACATTTTCGACTTCGGCGGTGTGGTTGATTTGCCTCACAGCTTGGTGAGCCTTGTCAGCGCTGTCGATGAAGGGCAGTCTGACATGCCTGGTTTTCATTTCAAACTGGGCCAAGATGGCGTTGCCAAAGGTCTCTGCGGTAATGCCGGTGCCGTCAGAGATGAAAAATACGGTGCGGTGGGGCATGGTCGTTAATTTTCCGAATGCTTAAATTTTATGAACAAAGGGTTCGTTGGGTTCTAAAATCACACTCATTATCTACCGCCTGCTGGTGATGCTGAGTCACATCGAAGAAGAATAAAGAGTCAGCGCATTGGTTCGGGCTGAGCGTGCCGTTTTTTAACTTTGGAGCTTTTATGTCAAACCTTTTTGCAAAGGACGCCTTGGTCGTCCCTTTTGAGCAATTGCGAATGACCGATGTGGAGTCGGTCGGCGGTAAAAATGCCAGCCTAGGCGAAATGATTTCACAATTGCCCAACGGCGTTAGAGTCCCAACAGGCTTTGCCACCACCGCTCACGCCTTTAGAGCGTTTTTGCAACACGATGGCTTGGTCGATCGCATCAATCAAAAACTCAATGCCTTAGATGTCGAGGATGTCAGGGCTTTGGCTTTAGTGGGCGCAGAAATTCGAAGAATGGTGGAAGCGCAACCTTTTCCCGCCGATTTAGAAAATGCCATCAGAAAACAATTTGCAGAATTAAGTGGCGGTAACCCCCAAGCTTCTTTTGCTGTCAGGTCTTCAGCCACTGCCGAGGACCTGCCAGATGCCTCCTTCGCAGGACAGCAAGAAACATTTTTGAATGTGGTTGGCATTGAAGATGTGCTCCACAAAATGAAAGAAGTATTTGCTTCTTTGTACAACGATCGCGCCATCAGCTATCGGGTCCACAAAGGCTTTGCGCATGCTGATGTAGCCCTGTCGGCAGGCGTACAACGCATGGTCCGCTCAGACTTGGGCGCTGCAGGTGTGATGTTCACCATCGACACCGAAACAGGTTTCGAAGATGTGGTCTTCATTACTTCCAGCTACGGCTTGGGAGAAACTGTGGTCCAGGGGGCAGTCAATCCTGATGAGTTTTATGTCCACAAACCCATGCTGGCGGCTGGCAAACAAGCGGTCATTCGCCGAAATTTAGGCTCTAAATTGATCCAAATGGTTTTTTCGTCTGCTGAAGAAAAAGCCAATACAGGAAAGCTCGTCAATACGATCGATGTGCCCATGGAGCTACGCAACCGTTATTCACTGACCGATGCTGACATTACCCAATTGGCGCAATACGCCATGGTCATTGAAAAACACTACGGTCGTCCCATGGACATTGAGTGGGGCAAAGATGGTACAGATGGCTTGCTTTATATTTTGCAAGCTCGGCCCGAAACCGTAAAGAGCCAGTCCAAAGGCACAGCCGAATTGCGTTACAAACTCAAAGGCAAAGGCGCTGTATTGGCCGAGGGCCGCGCCATTGGACAAAAAATTGGGACGGGTCCGGTCCGCCTGGTTCACAGTATTTCTGAAATGGACCAAGTCCAAGCAGGCGATGTCTTGGTGACAGACATGACCGATCCCAATTGGGAACCCGTCATGAAGCGCGCAAGTGCCATCGTCACAAACCGGGGTGGTCGTACCTGTCATGCGGCCATCATTGCGCGTGAATTGGGCATCCCTGCGGTGGTGGGTTGTGGCAACGCCACGGATCTACTCAAAGATGGTACTTTGGTCACTGTCAGTTGCGCCGAGGGCGATACAGGACGAATCTACGATGGTCTTTTGGAAACCGAAGTGACTGAAGTCATGCGCGGCACCATGCCCGAAATTGCCACCAAAATCATGATGAATGTGGGTAACCCCCAGTTGGCATTTGATTTTGCGCAATTGCCCAATCAGGGTGTTGGCTTGGCACGATTGGAATTCATCATCAACAACAACATTGGTGTTCATCCCAAGGCCATTTTGGATTACCCCAACATTGATACCGACCTCAAAAAAGCGGTTGAGTCAGTGGCACGGGGTCACGCATCTCCCAAAGCCTTCTACATCGACAAAGTGACAGAGGGTGTGGCTTGTATTGCTGCGGCATTTTGGCCCAAGCCCGTCATCGTTCGCTTGTCTGATTTCAAAAGCAATGAATACCGCAAACTCATTGGTGGTAGCCGTTATGAGCCTGAAGAAGAAAATCCCATGCTGGGTTTTCGGGGGGCAGCCCGCTACATCAGCGAAGACTTTGGCGAAGCTTTTGCCATGGAGTGTGAGGCCATTAAGCGCGTTCGCGGCGAAATGGGATTGACCAATGTTCAAGTCATGGTGCCCTTTGTCAGAACCTTGGCTCAAGCAGACCGTGTGACTGCTTTGTTGGCCAAGCATGGTTTAAAGCGGGGTCTGGATGAATTGAAAGTCATCATGATGTGTGAGGTTCCAAGCAATGCCATTTTGGCTGAGAAATTCTTAGAGTATTTCGATGGCTTCTCAATTGGATCCAACGACCTTACGCAATTGACTTTGGGACTTGACCGCGATTCTGGCCTTGAGTTATTGGCAGTCGATTTTGATGAGCGAGATCTGGCCGTGCAGACCTTAATTTCGCAAGCCATCAAGGCTTGTTTGAGCCAGGGAAAATATGTCGGTATCTGTGGACAAGGCCCTAGCGACCACCCTGATTTTGCCAAGTGGTTGATGGCGCAGGGCATCAGCTCCATTTCTTTGAATCCAGATACCGTGGTTGAAACCTGGACGCAATTAGGAAAAGTCGATTGAATTCCACATCGCATTTCAATCAGCTGTATGACGCCTATCGGCGGCGTCTACATCGCAACGTCATCTTGTATGTCGTCTTGTTGATGGGCTTATTGGGTGTGATGGGTTGGGCCGAGTCGGAGGGGCTGTCAAGAAGTTTGATTGGCCCCATTTTTTTATTTTCGACGGTCATGATTTACGCGCTCATTGGTGTATCTGGGCGCACCACCGATGCCGATGAATACTACGTAGCAGGACGACGAATCCCTGCGTTTTACAACGGGATGGCCACTGCTGCCGATTGGATGAGCGCAGCCTCCTTCATCAGTTTGGCGGGGGCCCTTTACTTACAAGGTTTTTCAGGCAGCGGCGGCCAAGCAGGTGGTTTGGCTTATGTGATGGGTTGGACGGGTGGGTTTTGTTTGGTCGCGCTATTGATTGCACCGCACCTCAGAGCCATGGAGCTTTACACCTTGCCCGATTTTTTCAGTCAAAGATTTGGCGGCCGTTGGCCTCGAATCATCGCGGCTTGGGCGGCCATTCTTTGTTCTTTCACATACGTGATCGCTCAAATTTATGGCATTGGACTGATCGCTTCCAGGTTGACGGGCGTACAGTTTGAAATTGGTATTTTGTTGGGCTTGGGAGGCGTGCTTTTGTGCTCCTTCTTGGGCGGTATGCGGGCCATTACTTGGACCCAAGTTGCGCAGTACATTATTTTGTTGATTGCGTTTCTGATTCCTGTTTCGTGGCTGGCCTACAAACAATTGGGTACGCCTTGGGCGCCATTGGCTTACAGCACACAACTTTCAAAAATTGCTGAGCTCGAGCAGACTTTGATTGCGGATCCTTCAGAGATTGCCGTACGGCAAGAGTTTTTAAGGCGCGCTGAGGTATACAAAGTCCGACTCGAAAACGTCGATGTTGCCTTGCAAAAAGAGAGGGTTTTGTTGGAGCGACAACTGAGTGAACTCAAGCTTCAAAATGCAGAGTTTTCTGTCATCGTCAAAACCAGAAGAGAGCTGCAAGCCTTGCCCAAAGACGCCATGGCGGCTAAGGAAGTTTGGCACAAAGCCATGGTGGAAAACTACGAACGAGCCAAGCCATTGGGCGGAATGCCGCTACACGGTCAAGCCTTTCAGGGTCAGCCCGATGGCACCCCCGCTGAACAAGAATTATTTAACTTGTCACGCATCAACTTTGTGGCTTTGATTTTTTGTTTGATGGCAGG
>CALPYQ020000089.1 GCA_943327965.2 Singulisphaera sp. GP187 | reverse complement strand
GCGCCAAAACTCATGGCAGAAACATTGAACAGGCTCATGCTGTAGGGCTTTGTGCACTGTGTGCCGCCCACTTGCACTCTGAAATCGTGAGAAGGAATTACGGTGGGACTGATGGAATGCGTTAACCACTCGTAGCCTACGGCATGCACATCGATATGCGTTCCAAAGGGTACTTTGTCGGTCTCCCCTTTGGCGCGGGCATAGACCAATGAGCGCTGCGATCTAGAAAATGGCACTGCATCATGATCGCCCTCAATGAAATATTGACGGAGTTCTGGTCGAACAAATTCAAGCAAAAATCGCAAGTGACCAATGATGGGATAGTTGCGCAAAATAGCATGACTCTTTTGCTGCAAGTCGTACACACCCACCACGACCAAGCCTGTTAAAAGCAGGACCCACCATAAACTGGCCTGCCCCACAGCCAACTGCAAAGCCGAAAGCACCCAAAGTGCAGCCACCGCAAAAAATGCGATGAACCGCACAGGCACTTTTTGATCAATCCAATTTAGCATCTCAATTTCCTATGGGTTGGCATCGCAATGGAATGCAATTGCCCGAATCAAATCTTGCCGAGGTAATCGGATTTACCAATTTCAACACCACTGGCGCGCAACATGCTGTAGGTGGTAGTGGTGTGGAAATGCAAATTGGGCAAACCGTGACCCAGTAAAAACTGCATGCCCTTGTAATGCGCTTCTTTGTCGCCGCGTTTGACCACGATGTCTTTGTCTTCGGTGCCGTCAATTTGTGCCGGTGTGAAGGTTTCCAGAAATGCAATGGTTTTGGCAATGCGGGCTTGTAAATCTTTCAGATCTTTTTCGGTGTCTTCGTAAACTGGAATATCGACACCGGCCAAACGAGCCACCAAGCCTTTTGAAACATCGCAAGCAATTTGGACTTGTCGGCTTAAAGGAAACATGTCGGGAAAGATTCGCAGGTTTGCAAAAACGACTGGGTCAATTTTCTTAGCCTCGGCATGTGCTTGGGCCTTGCCCAAGATGTGAGACAAATTGGTCAAGCCATTAATCAAGCGGGGCACGCTGGCGGTGTACATCGAAATTTGCATAAACGCTCCTAAGGTAAAAATGAGTATCGTATTTATATGGTTGAAATGCTATGAGGTGTATCCCCTGAACCCAAGTCCCAATACAGGCCCGTCATGACCTGCAATGCCTCGCGCAACAATTCGGGGGGCAAATGCTCATTGGGTGCATGCTGGGAACAACCCGGATAGGAGTGAGGCACCCAGACTGTTTTTAAGCCCAGCACGTCCGTAAAGATGTCATTGGGCAGCGAGCCCCCCAAATTGGGCAAGATGGCGGGTGTTTTTTGGGTGGTCACTTGCAAAGAATTGGCCGCCCAAGACACCCAGGCATCGTCAGGGTCAATGCGAGTGGCCTTGAAGACCTCATCTCGGCCTGCCGCAATTTGGACATAGCCAAAGCCATGCCGGTCTAGATGCCGCCTGAGCGCCCCCAATATGTCGTCACTGTCGATGCCCACCACAAAGCGCAATTGGCAAGTTGCCTTGGCCCGAGGCGGTATGGCGTTCACTGGATTGTCTGGATTGCCCGTTTTGAAGGCCAAGACTTCAAATGAACTCCAGCCAAACACACGCTCTGCAGGACTCAGCCCTGGCTGCCCCCAATCGGGCTCAATGGCGGGTCCATTGGCGCCGCCGTCAACCTGGCAATCGGCCAAGACGCGCCGCACGGCCTCTGGCAATGCGCTGGGCTTCCATTCGGGCACTTTGATTTCCCCGCGCTCTGACACCACACAGCCAATGGCGTGAGCCAACTGAATGCCGGGGTTGGAAATCAGCCCGCCCCAATTACCCGAATGGTGGGCTCCAGCGCGAGACTCAATCATCAGATCAAAGTTGATGCAGCCCCGTGAGCCCAAGAAAATGGTGGGCCGGTCGGCACTTAGGCGGGGTCCGTCAGAAGCAATCAGCAAGTCTGACTTGAACAAGGACGCGTTTTCTTGGCACAACTCTTTCAGCCCCGGTGAGCCGGTTTCCTCGCCCATTTCAATGAGGTATTTGGCGTTAAAGCCCAAATTGCCTCGCTGAGCCAGTACACAGGCAAGCGCTTGGAGGTTGACCGAGTGCTGCCCTTTGTTGTCTGCAATACCTCGGCCGTACCAGCGGCCTTCTAATTCGGTCAGTGCCCAAGGAGAAACCCCCTCGCGCCATTCTGGTTCCAAACCGCGAATGACATCGCCATGCCCGTAGCCCAATACGGTGGGCAAGTTGGGCGATTCAATGCGCTGGGCGAACAGAAAAGGCGCCTTGGCCTTGGGATGCGTCAATTGTTGACATTCAAATCCCATGGATTCAAAGGCTGGCTGTAAAACTTCAGTCAAATAGCCCAACAAGTCGGCATGTCTGGCTGGATTTTGACTCTCAGTGGGTCTTTCAATGCGCGCTTGAAGGACTCTTTTGAAGCTGCCATCGTCAAATGCGACCTGAGCCCGGTGGATTGCTGCCTGTCGTGTCATGTCTGATTACAAAAAACATCAAGGCATGCAGACTAACTCAAAATTGACATCAGTGTCTTTACTCTGTGCAAACTGCACAATTTAAGTTCAGAATGCATCTTTTACTGATTTAAATGAACAAACAGGTTGTTTGACAACCTATAGTTGAACAACTACCAGTTAACCGACAATTAGTTACACGCCAAAAATGACACATCACACGCATTTTCACGACGAAAACAATCCGCCCAAGTGGAAACACGAGGGCGTTAGAGTGGTGCCTGCCAACCAGTTGGATGGCAATGTGCCCTCCACACCTGGCATGGACAGAAAAGCGGCCATCAACTTTGCAAGGGTTGGGGCTGAAAAATTATGGGCCGGCACGGTCACCATTCATGCCAATGCCAAAACGGGCGCGCACCACCACGGCCCCCTAGAAAGCGTCATTTACGTCATTAAGGGTCGCGCCAGAATGCGCTGGGGCGATCAGCTTGAGTTCACAGCCGAAGCCGGACCCGGTGACTTTATCTATGTGCCGCCCTACGTGCCGCACCAAGAAATCAATGCCAGCGAAACGGAAGTCTTGGAATGCGTGCTTTGCCGCAGTGACGGTCAAGCCGTGGCCGTCAATTTAGACATTGAACCGGTTGAAAAACCCGAACACGTTTTGTGGGTGGACCCGACACACCCGCATGGGGGCGTGTAAGTTCAACCCAAGTTCGACCCAGGCTCAACTCAATCCAGCTTGGCGCCAGAATCTTTCACAATTTTGGCCCAACGCACTAAGTCGGACTTCACAATTTGCGCCAATTGATCGCCGGTACCCTTGAAGGCTTCGCAGCCCAGGGTGGCCAGTCGATCCTGTACGTCTTTTGAATCTAGCGCTTTAGCCAAATCGTTTTGAATTTGAAGGGTGATGTTTTTGGGAGTTCCGGCTGGCGCAAACATGCCATACCAAGGCGTCGCGCCAAAACCAGGCACGGTTTCACCAATGGACGGGGCATCGGGCAATGCGGCCAAACGCTTTTCATTGACCACGCCTAGAACTTTCAATTTGCCAGCCCGAATGAAGGCAATGGACGAAGGCATGCTTTGAACAGAAAGTGGCACCTGCCCTCCCACCACATCAGTGGCCGCTGCGGCCGCGCCCTTGTAGGGAATGTGCTGCAGTTGAATGTCGGTTGCTTTTTGCAGCATTTCGCCAATCAAATGATTCAAGGTGCCGTTGCCTGCCGAGGCAATTGACAAAGCACCTGGCTTGGATTTGGCCAAGGCGATGAGTTCTGCCACGTTGTTGGCAGGCAAACTGGGATTGGCCACCAACACATAACCCGCTTTGGCCAACGGGGCTACGGGTTCAAAATCTTTGACCGAATCAAAGCCCGTTTTGGCATACAAGAATGGGTTGATCACCTGGGCGCTATCGGCGTTCACCAACAGGGTATAACCATCGTTTTTGGCTTTGGCCGCATAAGCGGTTCCAACGTTGCCACCCGCACCGGGCCGATTTTCAACCACGACAGGCTGACCCCATTGGTCTGATAATTTTTGCGCCACCACTCGCGCAATGGCATCGTTGGCGCCGCCTGCCGCTTGCGGCACCACCAAAGTAACTTGTCTGGAAGGAAACTTTTCTTGCGCATGAGCCCATCCTGTGACGGAAAGCAAGATGGCCAATGAAGAACTGATCAGTTGTCTGCGATGAAATGCCATGGTGATTTAAATCCTGTTGATGAATCAAACGTCTCAAGCCGAAAGCGCTTTTGAGTGCCCTAGCCGCCACTGGACTTTCATTGTTGCTTCAAGTTTGGCTTTCTCCAAGTCGGGTTTGCCATAATCAAGCTATGAATGAAATCAAACCCCATGGCCATTGCTTGACCTGCATGAACTGCCTGAGCCCCCGCACATTGCTAGATCACGAGGCACTCTTATGAGCGTGAACCCCGTCAGTGCACAAGATGCCATCGCTCGCATGGGTTTGCCGCTTGGCACACCAGGCGCATACAGCGCCATCATTGATGCCAGAACTGAAGATGAATATGCGCTAGACCATTTACCGGGCGCGCAAAATTGGCCGTCTTTGAACAACGCGGAACGAATTGTCATTGGCACTTTGTACAAACAAGTTGGTCCCTTCGAAGCCAAGAAAAAAGGCGCGGCCATGGTGGCCGCCAACATCTCAAAGCACATTGAAAATCATGTGTTTGATTTACCCAAAGATTGGCAGCCTCTGGTTTATTGCTGGCGCGGTGGCAAGCGCAGTGGCTCGCTGGCCCTTATTTTGGGACAAATCGGTTTTAAGGTTGCCATCATTGAGGGCGGCTACAAAGCCTTCAGAACCGCATTGATTGCCGCCATACCGGCACAAGTTGAGCGCCTTTCGTGGCGTGTCATTTGCGGCCCCACCGGTTCGGGCAAAACCAGATTGCTGCATTGCTTGAGGGCGCAAGGCGCACAAGTCTTAGACCTTGAGGGCCTTGCCAATCACCGCAGTTCGGTGCTGGGCATCGTTCCAGGTGAACCGCAACCTAGTCAAAAACATTTCGATACATTGCTGTGGGATGCGCTGCGAAACATGGACCCCACCAAGCCGGTGTATGTGGAATCGGAAAGTCGCAAAGTGGGCAACTTGGCCGTGCCGGAATCCTTGATTTTGGCCATGCGCGCAAGCCCTTGTTATCAGCTTGAACTAGCTGATGAAGAGCGCGTTCAATTGCTGCTTGAAGATTACGATTTCTTTGTCAAAGACCCTGCGCTTTTTAGCAAGCGACTTGATGCTTTGGTGGCCATTCGTGGCAAACAAGTGGTGGAAGATTGGCAAGCCCAAATTGCATCCGATCACATTGAAGACGTGGTTCGTGATCTCCTTAAATTGCACTACGACCCCACTTATTTTGCGTCCATGAAACGGAATTTTTTGCAAATAGAAAATGCCCAAAAGCTTGTTGCATCCAACAGATCGCAGCTCAGCTTAAATGCGATTGCAAAGGAGTTGATATCACAGGACTGATTCACTGAATCATTCAGTGACTGAACGGCAACATCAACGCCAAAGTCAGTTTTTAGTTGACACAAATAATTAAATATTTCAGTCAACAAGTGTGTCTCCCATGCCGTTGAATGATCACTCCCGATCGGTGGAGTTTTCAAACAACATGAAGGAAACATCATGACTAAACTTCTCGCTACCTTGATCATTGGCGCATTCTCAGCTGCAGCTTTTGCAAGCACCCCTGCAACAAGCGCAGCACCTGCTGCCACTGCAACACCTGTCAAAGCTGAAGCCAAAGCAGACGGCAAAACAGAAGCCAAAGCAATCGCTAAAGCCGATGCCAAACCAGAAGCTAAAGCTGAAGCCAAGCCAGAAGCCAAAAAAGCTGACAAGGCCACCAAAGAGATGCCAAAAGACACCGCCAAGAAGTAATTCATTGGCGTGACCGCCAGCGCTTCACACCTGTGAAGCGCTGGTTTTTTCATTGAAAGCAGCACTTTCAATGTTCGACTAAGATCAAGCTTTCTCATTGACAGCAAAGCTCGATCTTTATGGCTTTTTTCCCCAGCATGAATCACCGAGGTGTTTGGATCACCACCCTCATGGCGGCGTCCATCCTCATGATTACCATGGGCACCCGTCAATCCATGGGTTTGTACATGGGGCCCATCAATACCGACACCGGCTTAGGCATCGTTACCATCAGCTTGGCCATGGCTGTCGGCCAGTTTGTTTGGGGCGCCATTCAACCCATTGCAGGTGCTTTTGCAGACAAGTATGGCCCAAGGCCTGTTCTGATGATTGGCATCATCACCTTGGTCATTGGTACCGCATTAACGCCTTTTGTCAGCAGCAGCCTGGGCCTTATTCTGACCATGGGCGTTCTAACGGCCATGGGTGCAGGCACTTGTAGTTTTTCTGTTTTATTGAGCGCTGCGGCGCAACGCATGCCCGCTGAGTCACGGGGCGTTTCATCGGGCATCATCAATGCAGGCGGCTCATTTGGTCAATTTGTTTTTGCCCCCATTATTCAAAAACTGATTCAGGGGTTTGGATGGATGGGCACCATGTGGTCTATGGCGGTTGTCACTTTGCTGGCCATTCCTTTGCTGAACAAACTCACCAGCGACACCCACGCGCCCGTCAAAACCCCCGACCCCGAAGGTGGCCTGAAAAAAGCAGTGGCCGATGCCATCAAAAATCCAAGCTATTTGTTGCTGCACTTAGGCTTTTTCACGTGCGGCTTTCACATTGCATTTTTAGTCACTCATTTGCCCACAGAAGTCGGCTTGTGCGGTCTCTCACCCACTGTTGCCAGTTGGTCTTTGGCCATCATTGGTTTGGCCAATATTTTGGGTAGCTTGTATGCAGGTTCATGTGTCAATGTTTATCGCAGCAAATACATTCTGGCAGCCATGTACGGTTCTCGTGCCATCTTAATTGCCTTGTATTTGGTCGCACCCAAAACCGAATGGACTTTTTATGCATTTGCGGTGGGACTTGGATTTACTTG
>CALPYQ020000088.1 GCA_943327965.2 Singulisphaera sp. GP187 | reverse complement strand
ATTTTGACGCCTGTGTTAATGCCCTTGGTGCGTGAAGCAGGCATCAATCCGGTTTACTTTGGCGTGTTGTTCATCATTAACAATGCCATTGGCTTAATCACACCGCCAGTTGGTACGGTATTGAATGCAGTTGCAGGTGTGGGAAAAATCAGCATGGACGAAGTCACTCGTGGGGTGTTGCCGTTTATGTTTGCCCAGTTTGCCATCATGTTTGCCATGGTGGCATTCCCAGCATTGGTGATGGTGCCAGCGCGCTGGTTCTATTAATTTAAGTTGTTCTTTCCATTGTTTTTCGGGTACGCAAAACAGTGGATTCCTTGTTCGGCGTACGACCATTATTTTCATCAGGAGACACTGACATGAAACGTGTTTTTATCAAGACTGTTTTGGCAACTGTGGCTTTGGCTGCAATGGGTTTGGCTTCAGCGCAAGAGAAGACCATTAAATTTGCCAACCAAAATGCAGTGGGTCATCCCATTGTTCAAGGCATGGAAAAGTTCAAAGAGATTGTTGAAAAACAATCTGGCGGAAAAATCAAAGTGAATGTTTTCCCAGGTGGTGCATTGGGCAGTGACCAAGCCAATGTGTCAGCCATTCAAGGCGGTACCTTGGAAATGGCGTCTATGAATTCCGGTATTTTTGCCAGCCAAGTCAAAGACTTTGCCGTGTTTGATTTCCCATTCTTGTTTGCCAGCGGCAAAGAGGCCGATGTGGTGGTGGATGGTGCCTTCGGCAAAAAGATGCACGCCAAATTGGAAGAAAAGGGCTTGGTCGGTTTGGGCTACTATGAGTTGGGCTTCCGTCACATGACGAACAGCAAACGCGCGATCAACAAAGTTTCTGACATTGAAGGTTTGAAGTTGCGCGTGATTCCCAACCCCATCAACGTCGATTGGGTGAAAGCTTTGGGCGCCAATCCTACACCCCTGCCTTTCCCTGAGTTGTATGCGGCATTGGAGCAAAAAGCCGTTGACGGTCAAGAAAATCCTGTGGCCACCATCAATGGTGCCAAGCTTTATGAAGTGCAAAAGCATTTGGCTTTGACGGGTCACCAATACAACCCACAGTCTGTGGTCATTAGCAAAAAATTCTGGGACACGCTCAGTGCTGCAGAAAAGAAAATTGTGTCTGATGCTGTATTGGAGTCAGCCAAGTTCCAACGAACCACGGCTCGCGCATTAGAGGCTGGCACGCTAGAGTCACTCAAAAAGAATGGTGTTGCCGTGACTTCATTGTCTGACGCTGAAATGAATATTCTGCGTGAAAAGATGAAGCCTGTCATTACCAAGTTTGGCGAGCCTATTGCAGCAACCGTTGCTGAATTGCAGGCTGAATTGACCAAGTTGCGTAAGTAATTTGAGTCTCTCACTGTTCTTCAACTTGACCTGAATGAACAGTGTTAAGTTCAATTGCGAAGCTTTAAGATTTTCTTGGAGCTTCGCTTTTTTATACATTTATGATGAACATTGATGGCCATACCGAGTTGATTGCCCACATTGGCTACCCAACGCACAGTTTCAAGTCGCCACTGATTTACAACCCCTATTTTGAAAAAGAAGGCATCAATGCGCTCGTGGTTCCGATGGGTTGCCAAGCGGCCCATTACCCGGCGTTTTTGAAGTCTGTTTTCAATCTGACCAATATTCGGGGTGCGCTCATTACCATGCCGCACAAAGTTTCAACGGTCGATTTGTTGGACGAAGTCACCAAGACTGTCAGAGTGGCGGGCGCTTGTAACGCAGTCAAGCGAGACGAGAAAGGCTGTTTGGTCGGCGATATGTTCGATGGCGCTGGTTTTGTACGTGGTGTTCAACGCAAGGGTTTTGATCTAAAGTCGAAGCGTGTTCTGGTGGTCGGCACCGGCGGTGTTGGCTCTGCCATTGCCGCATCATTGGCCGCTGAAAATATTGCGGCCATTAGCTTGTTTGATGTCAATAAGGCATCATGCGAGGGCTTGGCCCTGCGCTTGCAATCAGAGTATCCCCAGATTAAAGTTGAAGTTGGATCATGTGACCCTGACGGACACAATTTGGTGGTCAATGCGACGCCCATGGGCATGAACGAAGGTGATCCTTTGCCCATGGATGTTTCTCGCATTGCGCCAGAAACGTTTGTCGGCGAAGTGGTCATGCGCCAGGAAATGACGGCCTTTTTACAAGCAGCCCATCAAAGAGGTTGCCAAGTTCAAGTCGGCTCAGACATGTTGTTCGAGCAAATTCCTGCGTATTTGGAGTATTTCGGGTTCAAAACAACCACTGCAGAAGTGCTTCGCAGTGTGGCCCGCATGGCTTAATTGAGATTGGAGTAATCAAAATGAATCTGCATGCTGTGAATCGAGAAGCTGTTCCTGAAATGCCCAACCGTCTGGGCATTCAAGGCATTGAGTTCATTGAATATGCGACCAATCGGCCCCAGGCCTTGGGGCAAGTTTTAGAGTCCATGGGATTTCGACCCATTGCCCGTCATCGCTCTCGCGAAGTAACGCTGTACCGTCAAGGTGATATGAACTTGGTGGTCAATGCCAACCCCGATGATGCGCGTGTGGCTGCCACCGCAGATGGTCAAGCCGAAATTGCGGCGGTGGCGTTTCGTGTGCAGGATGCCCTGAAGGCACATACCCGCTGCATCGATTTGGGTGCGTGGACAGTGACCAGCCATGCGCAGGCCATGGAATTGCACATTCCAGCCATTCACGGCCCAGGTGGCACCCGTTACTATTTTGTCGATCGTTGGCAAGAATTTTCAATCTACGATATCGACTTTAAACCCATCCCTACAGTCGATCAACACCCGGCGCCTGTTGAAGGCATGAGCTATTTTGGACTGGTCCAATACATTGGCAGCGCCAGAAGCGAAGACTGGATGGCCTACTACGAACACATGTTTGACTTCAGTGTCATTCCCGATGAAGAACGCTTTGGTATCTTGCCCAAGGGCAAGTTGATGAAGAGCCCTTGCGGCAAATTTTTGTGGCAATTGATTGAGCCAGATCCTTGGATGGAGGGCGACGAATCACCCGAGTCGCTCAAGCGAATTGGTTTTGGCGTTCAAGACGTGGCCAAGGCGGTTCAAACCCTTAAAGCCAATGGCGTAGAGTTTGTCGAATCCAAAGAGTTGCACCCCGAGGACCGTGGCGCTTTGACGCGCAGTGCATTAGGCTCGGTCTCCTTCGAGTTGGTTCATCAAAACGCTTAAGGATGGCCATGAACTTACTCGACGGTTATGGCATGGACACCATCACAATGGCCGGGCCGCTAGAGGCCAAACTGGAGGCCATGAAAGGCGCTGGTTTTTCTCAAGTGATGTTAATGGCACGCGATTTGGTGGGTCATCCGGGGGGTGTGAAAGCGGCTGTCAAGGCGGTCCAAGAAAGTGGACTTCGGCCCACTGGCTTTCAAGTCTTAAGAGACTTTGAAGGCTTGTCTGGACACTTACACAACTACAAAGTCGACATTGCCAAATCGATGTTGGAAATGTGTGCGGCCACAGGCAGCAAAGTTTTGCTGGCTTGCTCCTCAACTTCGCGCCACGCCACAGATGATTTGAACCTGATTGCCAAGGACCTCAAAAAGCTGGCCATGATGGCCATCCCTTTGGGCATCAAGGTGGCCTATGAAGGTCTTTCATGGGGTCGAACGGTCAATGAGTTCACCACAGCTTGGGATGTGGTCTGTCGAGCAGACTGTCCCAATTTAGGCATTGGCATCGACTCCTTTCATATTTTTGCGGCCAATTCCTCATTGGACGACATTGAAGACATTGATGCCGATCGCATTTTTTTAGCGCAACTGTCAGATTTCATGTGGCACGAAACGCCCACCTTCGAAGAGCGCATGACCACCGCCCGAACTTTTCGAGTCTTTCCAGGGGAGGGCGTCCACAGCGAACAATTGGCCGATTTGGTCCTGCGCTTGGAACGTATTGGCTATCGGGGTGACTACAGCTTTGAAGTCTTTAACGACGATTATCAGCAACTCCCCTTGGAGACAGTGGCCGAGCGTGCGCGCAAGAGCGCAACCTGGTTGCATCAAGATGTCTTGCATCGTTCTGCGCCTCTGCCAAAATGGACGCAAGAAGTTCGCAATTAACCATCAGAGGCTGTGCATGAAAAATAGAAAACTAGGCCCGTTCCAAGTCAGTGAAATTGGCTTGGGTTGTATGAACCTCAGTCATGCCTATGGCGCACCTGTTTCTGCCGAGCAGGCAGAAAGAGTTCTCCTCACCGCATTAGATCAGGGTGTGACGTTTTTTGACACTGCAGCCTTGTACGGATTTGGCACCAACGAAACTTTGGTTGGAAATGTTCTCAAAAAGCATCGCCAAAAATTCACATTGGCCAGCAAGTGCGGCATGACGGGCGTTGATGTCAAAGGCGACGGCAAGTTGGTGCGTGTCATTGACGGACGCCCCGAAACCATTCGAAGCACTTGCGAAGCTGCTTTGAAGCGCCTGCAAACCGATGTCATCGATCTTTATTATTTGCACCGCTGGGACAAAAAAGTTCCCATTGAAGACAGCGTAGGCGCATTAAGCGATTTGGTTCGTCAGGGCAAAATTCAAACCATTGGTTTGTCCGAGGTCTCTGCAACAAGCTTGCGCAAAGCCCACTCTGTGCATCCCATTGCAGCTGTTCAAACTGAATATTCATTGTGGACCCGTAACCCCGAAATTGCAGTTTTAAAAGCTTGTCAAGAGTTGGGCGTGGCCTTTGTGGCCTTCAGTCCTGTCGCGCGTGGCTTCTTGTGTGGTCCCTTGAATCTGCAATCTTTCGATGCCAAAGACATTCGAAAGTCCATGCCGCGTTTTGAACCTGAAAACTACGCAGCCAATTTGAAATTGTTGGCGCCCTTTCAACAATTGGCCCAACAAGCCGAATGTTCACCGGCGCAATTGGCGTTGGCTTGGTTGCTCCACAAAGACCCCAATATCATTCCCATTCCTGGTACCACCAGCGTGGAACATTTAATGGACGATTTGGGCGCTGTCGATATCAAGTTGAGCCAAGAATTGATTCAACAACTTGACCAATTGATCAATGAAAAAACAGTGGTGGGCAATCGATACAACGAACTGGCCAACTCTGAAGTGGATACAGAATTTTTCTAATCTCAAAATGCTTTTCTAACGCTAAGAAGCACCAAGGCCTTGGCCTGCGCTATCGCCTTAATGACGGCCCATCCATGGCCAAACCTTCTGCGCGCATTTTGAGAAACAGCTCAAGCTGCCGCAGCTCTTGACTACCGGGCTGCGGTATATCCGCTTGAACACCTGAGTAACAAGCACGAATCCGTCGATCAATGCTGCCCATGCTTTGCCAACTCATTTTGAAGATGGGAAAGCCAGTGGGATGGCCTGGTGAAATCAGGTCTGCCTGCATTCTTTTGCCAATGTTCTGATCGTGGCAATGCGTGCAAGCCAAATTCATTCGACCCATGCGTTGAATAAACAGTTCTGCACCGGCGTTAAGCTGCTTTTGCCATTCTTCCTTGTGCTGGGTGTTGGGCCTGAGCAAGATCGTTTGGTTTTTACTTTGCTGATGTAAGAGGGCACTCAAGGCGAGCACATCGGGGTCTTCTAAATTTTTGCGAGCTTGAGAAGTTCTTTCGGCACATTGCACAATTTGATCTTCAAGATTGATCAGTTTCTTTAATTTGGAAGACCATTTTGGAAATTGATTTGCCAATGTCTTGTTGTTTTCTACGGGGCCATGACACTGGGCGCAAGACGACTTCGACTCAGTGCCCGTCCATAAGGCTTTGCCTTTGTCTAACCATAGGCTAATCGGATTGGCCATGGGGTCGTTTTGCATGGCCAGCATGGACGCGCTTAAAAAAGCATTGCCGCTCTGGGCTTGAACAGGGGGGCGTTCATTGGCGTTGCTGTTGAGAGGCAGAAGTACGGCCATCCACAAGCAAACACAAGAGACCCATCGAAGCGTGGTTTGCGTCATGGCCTTGCTTGCCAAGTCATTAGGGTATCGACCACTTTTTCAATTTGTACCTCGGTCAACAAAGGCCGTTTGTCAGACAATTTGTGCAAGCCCTCTGAGTTGCCAAAGGGCGGCATGAGGGTGTTCGGTTGAATGGTTCGGGCATCTTTCACCCACTGTTTGAGAGATTCACGCGAGAGCCTTGCTCCCACACCTTTCAGGGAGGGGCCAAAAGTGCTCGTACTTCCCTGCAGGCCAGGCAATTCGTGACACGCAACGCAATTGCCCAGTTGTTTTTGGGTCATGATCTCAAAGCCTTCTTGGACTGAGCGATTTGCTTGCGCAAAAGCGCTAAGTGGCCCAAGGCAGAGAAACAGTGTCATCAGAAGCCAATGCATGGGCTTCATTGTGTCATCCCTGACTTTGGAGGTGATTTCATGAGGAATAAGGGTTATCCCGTAGAACTGGGGGTCGCTTTAAAACTGAGAAACATGCATAATATTTCCAGTCCGAGCGGTCGGTTAATTCTAAAGTGGAATTAAGGCTGCTCTTTTTCAAGCGCTCTCAGGCCCGCCAGGGTCTCAATCAAATGACCACCGTTCTACAAAGTTTTGTCGCTGGCCGCTGGGTCGGCCAACAAGCCGCCCAAGCCCTCCACAGTGCAATCAATGGCAAGGAAGTCGCCTTTGCACATGCCGAGAGCCTCGACTTTGCCGAAGCCCTTGAATACGGCCGTATAACAGGCCTACAGAGCATGTTGGCCATGGACTTTCAACAACGTGGTGCAGCTTTGCGCGCGTTGGCCAAATACTTGGGCGAGCGCAAAGAAGAACTCTATGCAATTTCTGCGCACACAGGCGCAACGCGCTTAGATTCTTGGGTTGACATTGAAGGGGGTACGGGCACTTTGTTTGCCTATGCAGGCATGGCCGCCAGTGAATTGCCCAGTGGCAATTTGATTCATGAAGGGCCTGTTGCATCTTTAGGAAAAAAGAACACCTTTGCAGGCACCCATATTTTGGTGCCCCGTGGCGGCGTTGCCGTGCACATCAATGCGTTCAATTTTCCTGTCTGGGGTTT
>CALPYQ020000087.1 GCA_943327965.2 Singulisphaera sp. GP187 | reverse complement strand
CGGCCAAGAAATGCAACGCGTTAATTACGCAGACACTGTTCGTCAATCACACGCCTTGCTCACCGATATTTCCGAGTTCATGACCTTTCAAGAAGGCGATGTGTTGTTGCTGGGCAGCGACTGTTTGCCCGATGGCAAACGCCCTCGCGCCAAGGCTGGCGATGTGGTGGAGATTTCTGCGCAGGGTTTTGACACCTTGGTGAATACATTCGTGGGAGGCGCCGCATGAAGCACGCACGCATTGCATGGGCTGGCGCCATTCATGAAGCCGTTGAATCTGAAGGCGAGTTGTTGCTCACGCGCAGTCCTTGGGCTGGCAAGCGATTGAAGTTTGACGAAGTGGTTTGGTTACCGCCTTTGGCGCCCGTACCGCAAGCCAGAACCATTTTGGCTTTGGGATTGAATTACGCCGACCATGCCAAAGAACTGGCGTTCAAAGCACCCGAGGAGCCGTTGGTGTTTGTCAAAGGCGAAGCATCTTTGATCGGGCACAAAGCCATCACCCGCAGACCCCCCGACGTGACCCACATGCACTACGAGTGCGAGTTGGCCGTGGTCATTGGGCGCACCGCAAAGAATGTGAAAAAAGAAAACGCCTACGACTATGTGGGTGCTTATACCGTGGCCAATGATTACGCCATTCGCGACTATTTAGAAAACTGGTACCGCCCTAATTTCCGCGTGAAGAATCGCGATACCTGCACCCCCATAGGACCTTGGCGCGTCGATGCCAAAGACATTCACGATGCCTATGGCAGCCCCATGAATTTGAGTTTGCAAACAACAGTGAATGGTCAGGTGACACAAAGCGGCCATACGCGCGACATGATTTTTGATGTGCCCACCTTGATTGAGTACTTCAGCGCTTTCATGACGCTTCAACCAGGCGATTTAATTTTGACAGGTACGCCTGATGGTGTGGTCAATTGCAATGTGGGCGATGTCATCGTCACCAGCATTGAGGGTGTGGGCGATTTGATCAACACCTTGGGTGATTAAATTCAAACTAGAACAAATACAGGAAAGAAGCATGCGCATTGACCATTTGATCGACGGCAAAGCCGTTGCCAGTTCGCAAACATTTGAAACCCGTGACCCCGCCACGCAAGATTTGTTGGCCGAGGTGTCCTCGGGCGGAACCCATGAAGTGAACCAAGCCGTGGCATCGGCCAAAGCGGCCTTTCCTAAATGGGCCGGCACTCCTGCCACCGAGCGCGCCAAAATCATGCGCAAGTTGGGCGAACTGATCACCCAGCATGTTCCCGAAATTGCCGAAATAGAAACACGCGATTGTGGTCAAACCATTTCGCAAACGGGCAAGCAGTTGGTACCTCGCGCAGCTGACAATTTTTCTTACTTTGCAGAAATGTGCACGCGTGTGGACGGCCATACTTATCCGACACCCACACATTTGAACTACACCCTGTTTCACCCCGTTGGTGTTTGCGCATTAATCAGTCCCTGGAACGTGCCCTTCATGACCGCCACTTGGAAAGTGGCGCCCTGCTTGGCCTTTGGCAATACCGCTGTGTTGAAGATGAGCGAGCTGTCGCCCATGTCAGCTGCGCGCTTGGGTGAGTTGGCCTTAGAGGCTGGTGTGCCGCCTGGTGTTTTAAATTTGGTTCACGGCTACGGCCGCGATGCCGGCGAGCCCTTGGTCTCGCATCCAGATGTGCGAGCCATTTCTTTCACAGGCTCCACGGCTACCGGCAACCGCATTGTGCAAAGTGCTGGTTTGAAAAAATTCAGCATGGAGTTGGGCGGCAAGTCACCTTTCGTGATTTTTGAAGACGCCGATTTGCCCCGCGCCTTGGATGCCGCAGTGTTCATGATCTTCAGCAACAACGGCGAACGTTGCACAGCGGGCAGTCGCATTTTGGTGCAGCAAAGCATCTATGCCGACTTTGTGCAAAAGTTCACTGAGCGTGCCAAGCGCATTCAAGTGGGCGACCCCTTGGACGAGAGCACCATTGTGGGCCCCATGATCAGCCAAGCGCATTTGGCCAAAGTCAGAAGCTACATCGAGTTGGGTCCCCAAGAAGGCGCCACACTAATGTGCGGTGGTTTGGATCAACCTTCTTACGCCCCCGACTTGCCCGGCCGCGTCAAAAAGGGCAACTATGTGTGGCCCACCGTGTTTGCCGATGTCGACAATCGCATGAAGATTGCACAAGAAGAAATTTTTGGCCCCGTAGCGTGTTTGATTCCATTCCGTGACGAAGCCCATGCCATTGAATTGGCCAACGACATTCAATATGGTTTGTCCAGTTATGTGTGGACCGAAAACATCGGCCGTGCACATCGTGTGGCGGCTGCGGTCGAGGCGGGCATGTGTTTTGTCAACAGCCAAAACGTGCGTGATTTGCGTCAACCCTTTGGCGGCACCAAGGCCAGTGGTACGGGCCGCGAAGGTGGCACTTGGAGTTACGAAGTTTTCTGTGAACCTAAAAACGTGGCAGTGTCGATGGGCTCGCACCACATTCCACATTGGGGAGTTTGAAGATGGGACAAGTTTCACTCGCGGCCAAAATTACGCATGTGCCGTCCATGTATTTGAGCGAGTTGGACGGTCCACAAAAAGGCACACGTCAAGCCGCCATCGATGGCCATCACGAAATTGACAGGCGCTGCCGTGCGCTTGGCGTAGACACCATCGTGGTGTTTGACACGCACTGGTTGGTGAACTCTGCATACCACTTGAACAATGCGGTGCACTTCAAAGGCAACTACACCAGCAATGAGCTGCCGCACTTCATCAGCAACATGCCGTACGAGTATGACGGCAATCCAGCGCTAGGACATATTTTGGCCAAGGCGTGCAATGACGCAGGCGTAAGCACCTTGGCGCACGAACACACCAGCTTGGCCTTGGAATACGGCACCTTGGTGCCCATGCGTTACATGAACACCGATCGACACTACAAAGTCATTTCGGTGTCGGCCTTGTGCATGGTGCATTCATTGGCCGAGAGTGCGCAACTCGGCTGGGCCATGCGGCAAGCCGTGGAACAACATTACAACGGCAAGGTTGCGTTTTTTGCCAGCGGTTCTTTGTCGCATCGCTTTGCACAAAACGGTTTGGCACCCGAGTACGCCAACAAAATTTGGAGCCCATTCTTAGAGCAGTTAGACCACAAGGTGCTTGAGTTGTGGCAGCAAGGTGATTGGAAAACCTTCTGCGCCATGTTGCCAGAGTACGCTGCCAAAGGTCATGGCGAGGGCTTTATGCACGACACCGCCATGTTGCTGGGTGTTTTGGGATGGGACCTGTATCAGGGCAAAGCCGAAGTGATCACGCCTTACTTTCCAAGCTCGGGGACAGGGCAAATCAATGTGGTGTTTCCGGTCAGCCCCGTCACCAACGAAGCAGGTCTTGCTGTCAACTCACTCAACCTCAAAAGCTTGAAAGACCCCTCTGCGGTGTATGCAGCAGGTGCCAGCCGTTTGTAAATAAATATTGAAAGTCGTCTTATGCCGCATTTGGTAATTCTCTACACCGGCCAGTTAGATGCCGAAACCAACATGAAAGTTTTGTGCCGTGATTTGGCCGATGCCATGCTCACTGTGGTGGATGAAGCGGGTAAGCAAGTGTTTCCCACTGGCGGCACGCGCGTGATGGCTTATCCAGCGCCTCACTATGCTGTGGCCGATGGCGGCACAGCGGGCCGCAAAGCCGCACAGTTTGACAACAATCCACATGGCGGCTCAGAAGATTACGCGTTTGTGTATTTGAATGTCCGCATGGGCAAGGGGCGCAGTGAAGCCACTCATCAACGCGCTGGCGAGTTGTTGGTCGAGGTTACGAAAAAACATTTTGCCGATCTATTTGTGAAGCGGCACATTGGCATCACTTTGCAAATCGATGTCGGCCCCGAAGTGTTTGACCACAAGCACAGCAACGTTCATCCTTTGTTTGCAGCCCTTTGAGACCACCTATGTTTGATGCACAACACATTGCTGAACTGGCGGCCGAATTACAAACAGCGCAAAGCACGCGCAAGCAAGTCGAGCATTTTTCAAAACGTTTTCCGAGTATGACCATTGAAGATGGCTACCGGGTTAGCCGTGCTTGGGTGGCATTGCAATTGGCACAAGGGCGGCACATCATTGGTCACAAAATTGGCCTCACCTCGCGGGCCATGCAACAAGCCAGCCAAATTGACGAGCCCGACTACGGCACGCTGCTTGACAACATGCTTTACACCTGCACGCCAGGCAAAGTTCTTGACATCGCTTACACCGACTTTGTGGTGCCGCGTGTTGAAGTCGAGTTGGCCTTTGTCTTGAAGCAAGACCTTCAAGGGCCCCACGTTACGGTAGAACAAGTCTTGGCGGCCACTGAGTATGTGACCCCTGCCATCGAAATCATCGATTCACGCATTGAACAATTTGACCGTCACACCAAAGTGATGCGCAAGGTGTTTGACACCATCAGTGACAATGCCGCCAATGCCGGCATTGTGGTGGGCGCCGAAAAAGTCGACCCCATCAGCACCAACTTGCCGTGGTGCGGTGCTATTTTGAAACTCAATGGGGTGGTGGAAGAAACGGGTTTGGCCGCCGGTGTGCAGGGACACCCTGCGGTTGGCATTGCTTGGCTAGCCAACAAGCTGGCACCTTGGGGCGAGCATTTAAAGGCGGGCCAAATTGTGTTGGCCGGTTCCTTCACCAAACCGGTGCCTGCCAAAGTGGGTGATGTGTTCGACGCAGACTACGGGCCCTTGGGTCGTTTGCAATTTAAATTCAACTGAAAGAGGTCACATGAAAACGCCTGTCAATCGATTTAAAAAAGCCATCTCGGAAAAACAAGCGCAAATTGGTTTGTGGATGGGGCTGGCCAACAGTTACAGCGCCGAGATGTGCGCCATGGCAGGCTTCGATTGGCTGCTGGTTGATGGCGAACACGCGCCCAACAATTTGCAAAGCATTCAACAGCAGCTTCAAGCCATTGCCGCATATCCCGCCAACCACGCCATTGCACGCGTGCCCGTGGGCGACACCGTGGTGATTAAGCAATATTTAGATTTGGGTGTTGAAACTTTGCTGGTCCCCATGGTCGATACGCCCGAGCATGCGGCACTGTGCGTGCAAGCCATGCGCTATCCACAAGACGATGGCAAAGGGGGTGTGCGCGGCATGGCCGGTGCGCGCGCGTCGCGTTGGGGCATGTTTCCAAATTACGCCAAAGAAGCCAACGATCAAGTGTGCTTGCTGGTCCAAGCTGAATCGCGCGAGGCCTTGAATCATTTGGATGCCATTGCCAACACACCCGGTGTTGATGGTGTGTTCATTGGCCCGGCCGATTTGTCGGCATCGTTGGGCTATGTGGGCAACCCCAACCATCCTGATGTGCAAGCAGCCATTGAAGATGCCATTGCCCGAATTTTAAAAGCGGGCAAAGCGCCCGGTATTTTGACGTCCGATGAAGCGCAAGCCAAGCACTATTTGTCCTTGGGCGCCTTGTTTGTTGCAGTCGGTTTGGACACCCAAATTTTGGTCCGTCAAACCGCAGCCCTTGTTAAAAAATTCAAACCCAACGCGGGCATTGAATTGCCGACCACGGGACAGGTGTACTGATCATGTTGACGCATCAACTTCCCACAGTTCGTTCATTACAGCATGTGGTGCATCCTAAGGAGTGGGAAGCGCGCGTGCAACTGGCTGCCTGCTACCGCGTCTTTGCATTCTTAGGTTGGACCGAGATGATTTACAACCACATCACCTTGCGGCTTCCGCAAGAAGTGAGCGGCTCAGAAAAACATTTTTTGATCAATCCATTTGGTTTGCATTACAGCGAAGTCACCGCCAGCAATTTGGTCAAAATTGACTTGCAAGGCAAGGTCTTGGATGGCTCTCCTTACCCTGTCAATCCAGCAGGCTTTACGGTGCACGCCGCTTTGCACGACAGCTTGCCAGATGCACATTGTGTGATGCACACACACACCACAGCGGGCGTGTCAGTGGCTTGTTTAAAAGACGGTTTGCAGCAGACCAATTTCTACACAGCTCAATTGCACGACATGATTGCGTACCATGACTTTGAAGGCATCACCATTCATGCGGAAGAAGCGCCGCGCTTGTTGGCCAGCATTGGCAACAAGCAAGCGGTTATTTTGCGCAACCATGGCTTGCTCTCTTGGGGCGCAACGCTGCCACAAACCTTCGCTATTTTGTGGACCCTGCAGCGTGCATGCGAAATTCAATTGGCCACATTCAGCATGGGCGGCCCCTCTGCTGTGATTCCTGTCAGTGAGGCCATTGCGGCCAAATGCACGCGCGACGCACTGCAGTTCAATCCCAATCATGGTGCCGGTGCCGATGTACTCGATGCGCTCATCAGACAAGTCGATCGCAGTATTGTGCGGCCCGAAGAAAGCTGGCGCTTATGAAAGTTTGTATCTACGGCGCAGGTGCCATTGGGGGGTGGATCGGTGCGCACTTGGCACAAACAGGCCACGAAGTGAGTGTGATTGCACGGGGCCTGACCTTAGAAGCTTTGCAAAAAGATGGCCTCCAATGTGTTCAAACACAAGCGCCTGAAGTACGCATCAAAGCCAATGTCAAAGTGTCAGCGTCCCCTGCAAATTTAGGCCCGCAAGATTTGGTCATTGTGGCGGTTAAAGCGCCTGCCATGGCAGACGTAGCGCGGGGCATTGCGCCGTTGCTAGGCCCTCACACCATGGTGATGACAGCCATGAATGGCGTACCTTGGTGGTTCTTTCAAGGCTTTGGTGGCAACTTGCAAGGCACAAACCTTCACACCATCGACCCTGATGGCCTCATTGCCCAAGCCATTCCGGCGCAGCATGTGGTGGGTTGTGTGGTTCATGCCAGTTGTTCACTGGATGCGCCAGGCGTCGTGCGCCATCACTTTGGGCAGGGTTTAATTTTGGGAGAGCCGGCTACGCAACAAGGTGATGCCAGTCAGCGCGTGCAGCAACTGGTTGCAGATTTGCAAGAAGCAGGATTCCATGCCAGCGCTTCAGCCCAAATTCAAAAAGATGTTTGGTACAAACT
>CALPYQ020000086.1 GCA_943327965.2 Singulisphaera sp. GP187 | reverse complement strand
CTCACCAAAACTCTAATTTTCAGTGATGGCTTAACCGTGCCTCGCACCATTGAGTTGTTTCGTCAATTCAATGGCCGCTGCTTGCTGGCTTTTGGCATTGGCACCAATCTGACCAATGACTTGGGCTATGAGCCACTACAAATTGTGATCAAGATGACACGCTGTAACGGTCAACCGGTTGCTAAACTTTCGGACACGCCTGGCAAGGGCATGTGCGACGATGAAAAATACTTGGCCTATTTGGCGCAAGTGTTTGAGATCACCCCGACGCCTTAATTCACAATTTTTTTGTTCAATGAATCTGCCCTTTTTTTCTTCAGGTAAAAATTCCATGAATCAAAACTGTCGCTTCTCCATCTTGAGTTTTCTGGGATTGATGTCCTTGTTTCCCAGCGTAGCATTGGCGGCCGATATCAATGGTGCCGAACTCAGCGCCATGTGGGGCATTCCATTTGCGGGCATCTTGCTTTCAATTGCCCTGATGCCACTCTTGGTACCTCAATTTTGGCATCACCATTTTGGCAAAGTCACGGTAGCTTGGTCGCTGGCATTTTTGGTGCCATTTGCAGCCATGTACGGTGTGGGCCTGGCGGGTTCAAACTTGGTTCACGCTTTGTTGGCGGAATATATCCCGTTCATTATTTTGTTAACGGCTTTGTTTACCGTCTCGGGGGGTATTTTTATTCGTGGCAATTTGCATGGCAGTCCAGGACTGAATACCAGCATTTTGGCCATTGGTGCCTTCTTGGCCAGTTTCATGGGAACCACTGGCGCTTCCATGCTCATGATCAGGCCACTCATTCGCGCCAATGACAACCGCAAGCATGTGGCACACGTGGTTGTTTTCTTTATTTTCATTGTGGCCAATGCGGGTGGTTCCTTAACTCCATTGGGCGATCCACCGCTGTTTTTAGGATTTTTAAAAGGGGTTGATTTTTTCTGGACTGTCAAAACACTCCTTCCTGAAACGCTTTTCTTGGTTGGCTCTTTGTTGTTGATTTTCTTTGTGCTCGATTCTTGGTTCTATCACAAACGGGAAGAACTGCTCCCCATGGACCCCACACCCGATTCACGACAAATTGGTTTCGATGGCAAAGTTAACTTTGCATTGTTGGGTGGCGTAGTTTGCTTGGTTCTAATGAGCGGTCTTTGGAAGTCCTCTGTGGTCTTTGACATTGCAGGAACAGAAGTGGCACTGCAAAGCGTGCTTCGCGATGTCGGTTTGATTGCCATCACGTTGTTGTCCCTCAAACTCACACCTTCACAGGTTCACGAAGACAATCAATTTAGCTGGGGGCCTATTCAAGAGGTTGCCAAGTTGTTCGCAGGAATTTTTCTGACCATCATTCCAGTGATCGCCATGTTGAGGGCGGGGGTAAATGGACCCTTTGGTCCCGTGGTTGCCGCAGTCACCCAACCCGACGGCACGCCCGATGTGGTCATGTACTTTTGGATCACGGGCTTGTTAAGTTCCTTCCTTGACAATGCGCCCACCTACTTGGTGTTTTTCAACACAGCAGGTGGCGATGCCCAGGTATTGATGACCACCATGGCCAGCACCTTGGCGGCCATATCCGCCGGTGCTGTCTTTATGGGTGCCAATAGCTACATTGGCAATGCACCCAACCTCATGGTCAAAGCCATTGCCGAAGACCGTGGCATCAAAATGCCCAGCTTCTTTGGCTACATGGTCTGGTCATTCTGTATCTTGATTCCCTTGTTTGTCATCATGACGTTTATTTGGTTCCGCCCATGAAGAAACCCGCTATTTTGGTAGCCCGCGCCATCTTTCCAGAAACATTGGCGCACTTGTCTCAGCACTTTGAGGTGGAAAGCAATCAGACAGATGAGGTCTTGAGCGCTGCCGAATTAAGCCAACGCTTGCAAGGCAAGGTCGGTGCGCTGACCACTGGCAGCGAGCGCATTGACAGCGCCATATTGCAAGCCAATCCTCAATTGAAAATGGTCGCCAACATGGCTGTTGGCTTCAATAATTTTGATGTGCCCGCCATGACGGCAGCCGGTGTGTTGGCCAGCAATACGCCAGACGTCTTGACTGAAACGACAGCAGACTTTGGTTTTGCGTTGTTAATGGCCACAGCCAGAAGAGTGAGTGAAAGCGAGCACTTTTTGCGCGCTGGCAAATGGACCAAATGGAGTTATGACATGTTTGCCGGTGCCGAAGTTCATGGCAGCACCATGGGCATTATTGGCATGGGTCGCATAGGGCAGGGCATTGCCCGTCGAGGTGCTCTGGGCTTTGGCATGAAGGTCATTTATCACAACCGCTCGCAACTTTCAGCCCAATTAGAAGCTGAATGCAAAGCAAGTTATGTGTCTAAAGAAGAGCTCTTGAAAACAGCAGACCATGTGGTGTTGGTGGTTCCTTACAGTGCTGAATCGCATCACACCATTGGTGCTGCCGAGCTTGGACTCATGAAGCCTACAGCCACCTTGGTCAATATTGCGCGAGGCGGTATTGTGGACGATGCCGCTTTGGCCAAGGCTTTGGCCGCACGTCAAATTGCGGCAGCTGGCTTGGATGTTTTTGAAGGCGAGCCCGCCTTGAATCCAGAATTACTGAAGGTGCCCAATGTGGTGCTGACGCCTCACATCGCCAGCTCAACCATTCAAACTCGATTGGCCATGGCGCAATTGGCTGCTGACAACCTCATTGCTTATCTTACGCAGGGGCGTACTTTGACGCCCCTGAATCACCCATTGCCCAAGGCTTGATTTAGATGGAAGTTTCACTGCTTCAGATTGCAATTGTTTTTGCACTGCTGGGTGTTGCCCTTGCAGCACTGTTTTTAATGTCAAGACAATTGAAAACTCAAGCGGATGAAGTCAATGCCATGACGCAATTGTCAGCCAGTGTGCAGGCAGCCAATGAACGTCTTGAACGAGAATTGAGAAATGCCATCAATGAGTCTGCCAGGGGTGGAAGACAAGAGTTGATTCAAACACTGGGCACGTTTCAGCAAAGTTTAGTCCAGCAAAGTGCAGAGGCAACGCGCACGCAAAACAGTCAAATGGATGCTTTTGCACAGCAACTTTCGCTGTTGCAAAAAACATTGTCAGACACCCTGACGCTGCAGGTCCAGCAACTGTCCGAGGCCAATGCACGCCGGCTGACAGAAATGCGTGGCACTCTGGAAACTCAATTGGCGCAACTGCAACAGAACAATGCAGCCAAGTTAGACGAGATGCGTCAAACTGTGGACGAAAAACTCCAGACCACCCTCCAGGCTCGTTTGGGCGAGAGCTTTAAACAAGTGGCCGATCGCTTGGAACAAGTTCACAAAGGTTTGGGGGAGATGAACACATTGGCGCAGGGCGTTGGCGACCTTAAGCACTTGCTCACCAATGTCAAAACCAGGGGCATGTTTGGGGAGGCGCAATTGGCTTCCTTGCTTGAACAAGTCATGGCGCCAGATCAGTATGCAGCCCAACATGCCACACGACCCGGCAGCAAAAATAGAGTCGACTTTGCCATCAAACTGCCAGGCCGATCAGACGATGGTCAGCCCGTGTGGCTGCCCATTGATGCCAAGTTTCCCAATGAAGACTACGAACGATTGCTGGAAGCGCAATCCAAAGCGGATGCTATTCAGGCAGAGTTGTGTAGCAAAGCTTTGGAAGCGCGTGTTCGATTGGAAGCAAAATCAATCACTGAGAAATACGTCGAGCCGCCATACACCACAGATTTCGCCATTCTGTTTTTACCAACTGAAGGTTTGTATGCAGAGGTTTTACGCCGGCCAGGCCTGATTGAATCTCTGCAGCGCGATTACCGTGTCACGCTGGCCGGGCCCACCACGCTGATGGCCATGTTGAACTCTTTGCAAATGGGTTTCAGAACCCTGGCTTTGGAAAAAAGATCCAGCGAAGTTTGGCAAGTGTTGGGTGCGGTCAAAACAGAATTTGGCAAATTTGGTGATGTTTTGGCCCGAGTTAAAGAGCAAACCCAATCTGTACTCAACACCTTGGACAAAGCCCAAACACGCAGCAATGTCATGCACCGCGCTTTGAGGCAAGTGGAGGCTTTGCCTGAGGGGCAAGTCCCTGGCTTGTTGCCCAACGAGGCCGAAGAAAGTGACGGCGAGGTTCAGTGAAGCGAGAACTCGCGCAACTTATCACGGGCCAGGTTTTTTTACATGGTGCCATGACGGGCATGCGATTGGCCACGCCCTTGCTGGCCCTCCAGCAAGGTTACAGTGCCATGGCGGTGGGGGTTTTGTTGGCCTTATTTTCCCTCACGCAAGTTTTCATGGCCATTCCTGCGGGACGGTTTACCGATAGACACGGTCTTCGCAAGCCCATTCAAATGAGCGTCGTCATTGCCATGGTGGGCGCGCTCTCAGCCGTTTTCTTTCCAGTTTTCCCTGTCTTGTGTTTTGCGGCACTCACCACAGGCGCGGCCGCTGGATTTACCGTGATTGCGCTGCAGCGCCATGTCGGCCGAATGTCGAAAGACGTCAATCAACTGAAAGAAACATTCAGTTGGTTGGCCATTGGGCCCTCTGTTTCGAACTTCATCGGCCCCTTCTTTGCAGGCTTGTTGATTGATTACGCAGGTGCAGTTCCAGCGGATGCCGGTGGTTTCAGGGCTGCATTCATCATGCTGGCCATCATGCCCTTGGTCGCTTGGTATTGCATCCGGATGGTCAAAGAGCAGCCCATGGAACCGGCGCATCCTGAGCAAGCCAATTCGAGTGTTTGGGATTTGCTCAAAGACCCCCTGATGCGCCGTCTGCTGTTGGTCAATTGGCTGCTCTCATCGTGCTGGGATGTGCATACTTTCGTGGTGCCCGTTCTGGGTCATGAACGAGGTTTCAGTGCCTCTGTGGTGGGAACCATCTTGGGATCATTTGCGGTGGCCTCTGCGCTCATTCGGGTTATCTTGCCTTGGATTGCGCGCCGACTTCAGGAGTACCGGTTGCTCACAGGCGCCATGATTTTGGCGGCAGTTATTTTTGGCATTTATCCATTTTTTGAATTGCCCTTTGCCATGGGTGTTTGCTCAGTTTGTTTAGGCTTGGTTTTGGGTGTTGTTCAACCCATGATCATGAGTACTTTGCACCAAATTACGCCGGCACACAGACAAGGTGAAGCGTTGGGGCTGCGAATCATGGCTGTCAACGCTTCCAGCGTGGTGATGCCCCTTATCTTTGGTGCAGCAGGCGCGGTAGCGGGTGTGTCCGCTGTATTCTGGGTCATTGGTGCTGGCGTTGGAAGTGCGTCGCCTTTGGCATGGCGACTTCGACCCCGGAAGCTGCATTAAAGCTGCTAATCGCTTGAAACTTTTTGAATTGCCTCGAGGTGAGGCGCAGGGCAAAAGTTTTTTAATTTCTGCCCACGCTTCTTCAGGTGAATCGACATACTGAAAACAGTCCAGGTCATTTTTTGAAACAGTGCCTGACGTCACCATCCACTCAAAATCGATGAGACGTTTCCAAAAACTTGAGCCATACAGCAAGACGGGTGTGGTCTTGACTTTGCGTGTTTGCACTAAAGTCAGAATTTCAAACAATTCGTCCAAGGTGCCGAAGCCGCCTGGAAATGCAATGAGGGCTTGGGCTCGCATAGCAAAATGCATTTTGCGCAGCGCAAAGTAATGAAACTTAAAGCAGAACTCAGGGGTGACATAAGGGTTTGGCTTTTGTTCATGCGGCAATGAAATATTCAATGCTACAGAAGGCGCGCCCACATCCATTGCGCCGCGATTGGCCGCCTCCATAATGCCGGGCCCACCCCCTGTGCAGATTGTCAAGCGATCTGATTTAGGAAGGTCTTCGCAACCCTTTGCAACCAAACGTGCAAATCTTCTGGCGGCTTGGTAATAGATGTTGTGCTCATCAAATCGTGCACTGCCAAAAACCACGATGGTATTTTGAATACCAGCCTCCGCCAGAACAAGTTCTGGTTTGAGAAGTTCCAGTTGAAAGCGGATGCCCCGCGTCTCGGGTCGATTCAAAAATTCTGGGTCCTTGAATGCCAATCGATAAGCGTCGGCCACTTCTTTAGATTCGTGCTGGTCTGGATTTGATTTCATGCATTCATTGTGAACCATGACTTGAAAATCTCAAAAAAAAAGGCCTCCGAAGAGGCCTAGATTAGAAGTGAAAAAATCCTCTTGGCTTTTAGACGCGCTTGCGGTATTCGCCAGTGCGTGTGTCGATTTCAATCTTGTCGCCTTGGTTAACAAACAAAGGCACAGGCACTTCGAAGCCTGTTGCAATTTTGGCTGGCTTCAAAACTTTACCGGAGGTGTCGCCTTTGACAGCGGGCTCGGTCCAAGTAATTTCACGCTCAACGCTGGTGGGCAATTCAACTGAAATAGCCTTGCCATCGTAGAACACCACTTCGACAGACATGCCATCTTCGAGGTAATTCATGGCGTCGCCCATGTTGCCAGACTCAACTTCGTACTGGTTGAATTCTTCGTCCATGAAGACGTACATGGGGTCGGCAAAGTAAGAGTAGGTGCACTCTTTTTGGTCCAGAATGACTTGGTCCATTTTGTCGTCGGCTTTAAAGACAACTTCGGTGCCCATGTTGCTAAGCAAAGCTTTGAGCTTCATGCGAACAGTTGCAGCGCCGCGACCGCCTCGGCTGTATTCGGTGCGCAAAACGATCATGGGATCCTTGCCTTGCATGATGACGTTACCGACGCGAATTTCCTGAGCTACTTTCATAAGGTGTCCAATGTTTTCCCAAAGCTCACGATTTTAGCCCTTTTCTGCCACAAATTGAAGCAGTTGAGTCACCAAATCTGCTTGATTCATCAATCGTTGACGGGCATTTTGGACGCAAGCCTGCCAAGCCAACAGGTCGATTTCTGGCAGGGGGAGGTTGGACAAGCCGTTCCATTTCAGGTGGAATTGGCGCAGACTCTCTGGGGCTTCAAGCCAATCTAAGAAGGCTTTGAGCTTGGCGGCATGAGCGCCATCGTCTTGGGGGTAAATATGCCAAATCAGGGCTTTGCCGGCCCATATAGCCCTGACCAGGGAGTCCTCGCCACGGACAAAGTTCAAATCGCATGAACGGAGCAATGCGTCATATTTAGTTTGAGGCAAAGGTGGGATTTTTTG
>CALPYQ020000085.1 GCA_943327965.2 Singulisphaera sp. GP187 | reverse complement strand
TCAAAAACACGCCCTTTTCGCCTTAAGCCGGCCGTGTCGATCAGTTCAAATTTTTGACCACCGCGCTCAAAAGGGACCGTAATGGCGTCGCGTGTGGTGCCTGGCATGTCAAAAGCGACGAGTCGTTCTTCACCCAGCCAGGTGTTGATTAGCGTAGATTTGCCCACATTGGGGCGCCCAGCAACTGCCAATTTAACAATGGAAGTATCTACCTCGGTGTCTTCTTCGTCCTCTGGAATCATCAGAGGATCTAAGGCTAATTCAATCAGACTTCGAACGCCTTGGCCATGCGCTGCAGAAACTGGAATAACTTCGCCTAAACCAAGCTCGTAAAACTCACTAATTTGAACGCCTTCTCGCATGCCTTCCGCTTTGTTGGCCACCAACAAACAAGGCTTTCCAATGCGGCGTAAATATTTGGAGATATCGTGATCTTGGGCTGAAACACCAGCGCGGGCATCCACCACAAAAACCACCACATCGGCCTCAGCAACGGCTTGTTGCGTCTGTTTGGCCATTTCTTTGTAGATGCCTTCATGGGCGTCGGGCTCAAAACCACCGGTATCAATGACGATGTATTCGTACCGACCCTGTCTGCCTTGACCGTAATGTCTGTCACGGGTTAGCCCTGCAAAGTCAGCCACAATGGCATCTCGACTTTTGGTCAATCGATTGAATAGAGTGGACTTGCCCACATTGGGGCGTCCGACCAAAGCCAGTACGGGTTTCAAATCAAGCTTTCGGTAAGGTACTTATTCAGCACGGTAGGCTTGCAATAAGCCATTTTTGGAGACTGAAACCCAATTTTTACCAATACGCGTTGGCGAAATAGCAATTCCGGAAGAGTCAATCTGAGTACGCGCTAATGTCTGACCATTTTTGGGGTCAAGCCAATGAAGCCAACCCAATTCATCGCCGACTAAAAGTTGACCTTCTGCAAATGATGGTGCTGTGAGGCCACGAAAGCGCAATGAATCGGTTTGCCAAGCCACTTGGCCTGTTGCGCGGTTCCAAGCAAAGAATTTGCCATCAGATTCTGATCCGAAGACAAAACTGTCGTTGCCTGTTAAACCCACATGACCTTGGGCAGATCGTGTCCAAACAACGCTTCCGCGCATTGCATCAACACAAGAAACAGAAGTTTGGTATGCGCGGGCACAGACGACGTTGTTAACTCTGGAAACACCAGAGACTAAGTCAACCAATCGCTCTACTTCGTTGGTTCCCCTTGAGGAGCCTACGGTTGCTTCCCATCTTGAAACACCATTGGATGGCGTCATGGCGACCAATCGACCAGACAGGCCGACCAATAAATTGTCTTGGAAGGTGGTCAAAATGCCTGATTGTTTGACAACCAAGGCTTCACCTGAACGCTGTTGACTCCACAATCTTTGACCAGAAGCGCCGTCAAAAGCCAGGACGGTTCTGTCTGTGGTCAGTGCAAAGACCCTGCCACCCGCCACAAGTGGCGTCGTGAAGGCATTGGTGGGCAACTTAGAGCGCCACAACACTTTTCCCTCGGAGAGTGTGATGAGTTCGTTGGCTTGGGTAACGACGGCATATCTCTGACCATCTCCGCCAATTCCAGCAGATATCGGTGTATTCAAAGGCAATTGCCAAGCCAGACTTCCGTTCTCTGCATTGATGACGGAGACCAAACCGTTTTGACTGACCAAGGCCAAACGACCTGGAGTCGTATTCATTGAAAGCGTCGTGCCCATGGGGCCGACCTGAGCAGACCATATTGGTGCTACAGAGCGCTGAACTGCCAATGGCGTTAAGGCAGTGGGGGCAGGTTTGTCGGAGGTGCTAGAGCATGCCGCTAGCGTTGACACGGCCAACACAACAACCCAAGAAAGCCAAGGCTTGGAAATGACAGAGGTGGACTTCATCTGAACATGCATCATTTGGAAGCACCTTTCGTGGCCTCTGGGTCAGCGCCCAAAGCATTTAATTTGGCCAGAACCAAGCGACGATATTCATTGTTCACTTCTAGCTTCGTCCAAGCGTCTGTGTAAGCTTTGACAGCATCCAGCGATTTATTTTGAGCCATGAAAAGGTCGCCTTGAATGTCTAAAGCCAAACCCGCAAAAGCAGGCGTAAAGGGCTTTGCCAATGTTTTGTTGGCATCGTCATAATTCTTTTGCTGAATTTGAAGGTTGGCCAGCCGCAATCTGGCTAACTGAACATTGGCCTCATCGGCTGAGTTTTCAGTGGCCCATTTGAGGGCGGCCAATGCGGCATCAAACTTTTCAGTTTGTTGAAATGTTTTTCCGGCCAATAGTGCTGACTGTGCGGCGTAAGTGGTGCCAGGAAAACGATCTTTCATATCGTTCCATGAGCGCTCCAACTTGCTTGCATCGCCAGATGACGCGGCACGTTCGACTTCATCAAATAAAGCGGCTGCTTTGGCTGATTGCTGTTTTTGCCAATATTGGTAACCATTCCAGCCGGCGTATGAACCCATCACAAGAATTAATAACCATGTGATGAAGTTGCCGTATTGCTTCCAAAAGTGCTTGAGTTGATCAAGTTGCTCTTGTTCTTCTAAATCGAGATGTTTGGACATATGCTGCTTTTTATCAAGTGTTCAATTGTAGGCTGTTGGCCCAGCTTTCCAGACGATCGAGTGATTCCGTTCTTTGTGCTCCCCCGCCATCGCGGAGTGACTTGATAGAGACGGTGTTTTGGGCTAATTCGTCAGCCCCAAAAATAAGCGCAAATTGGGCGCCACTGCTGTCTGCTTTTTTAAATTGGCTTTTCATACTGCCAACGCCTTCTCCAGACCCTGCGTGCATTTGAACCTTGACGCCCAAGCCTCGGAGTTGGCGAAGAAACTGAAGCACCACTGGCAAACTACTGGCATCTGGCACGATGGCATAGGCATGGGGTGTGGCGTCGGGTAAATGGACGCCCTGCTCTTCTAACAAAGCCAAAACGCGTTCTACGCCCAAAGCCCAACCCACTGCAGGGGCCGGTTTGCCTCCCACTTGTTCTATCAGGTAGTCGTACCGCCCGCCCCCACAAACGGTCCCTTGAGAGCCCAATTGATCTGTGATGAACTCAAAAACGGTGAGGTTGTAGTAATCCATGCCACGAACCAAACGCGGATTTAAAGCGTACGAAACGCCATTGGCATCTAGGATTTGTTTGACCGCATTGAAATGAGCCAAAGAGGCTTCGCCCAAGAAATCCAATAATTTGGGCGCGGCTTCCACCACTTCCTTCATGGCTGGATTTTTTGTGTCCAATATTCGAAGCGGATTGCTGTAAAGGCGACGCTTTGCATCTTCGTCCAACACATCGAGATGCTTCTCAAGGTGTGCAATCAGTGCGGTCCGATGAGCCAAACGCTCAGGTGGTTGGCCTAAGCTGTTGAGTTCAAGTCGGACACCTTTTAATCCAATGGCTTTCCAAAGGTCGTGCGCTAGCAATATGACTTCCGCATCAATTTCTGGACCTTGAAACCCCAAAACCTCCGCCCCAATTTGATGGAACTGGCGGTATCTTCCGCGCTGAGGGCGTTCGTGCCTAAACATGGGGCCCATGTAATAAAGGCGCTTTCCACCTTCGTACAACATGTTGTGCTCAACCACCGCTCTGACAACGCCAGCGGTGCTTTCAGGACGAAGTGTGAGTGCCTCACCATTCAAACGATCTTCAAAGGAATACATCTCCTTTTCAACAATGTCTGTGACTTCACCTAGACCTCTTACAAACAAAGCGGTGGGTTCGACGATAGGCGTTCGAATGTTGCGATAGGCATAGCTGGCCATTAAATTGCGAACAACCGACTCTAACCATTCCCACTTAGCGGACTCGCCTGGCAGGACATCATTCATGCCCTTCACAGCATTGATTTTTTTGGTACTTGCCGATTTGACCGGCGCATTATTATTTTTTGATTCAGACATAAAAATTCAAAGCAAACACATGGTCGCGAAGTTGACCTTCAAAAGCTCAAGAGGCATTCACAGCTTCACCAAAACGTTTCTCAATGTATTGCTCAACGATTTGTTGGAACTCATGCGCAATATTGTCTCCGCGCAAGGTTAATTTCTTCTCACCATCAATGAAGACAGGTGCGGCAGGCGCTTCGCCAGTACCTGGCAAGCTGATTCCAATGTCGGCATGTTTGCTTTCACCGGGGCCATTCACGATACATCCCATCACGGCAAGTTTTAAATTTTCAACGCCAGGATAACGATGTCGCCAAACAGGCATTTGTGCACGCAAGAAGTCATCGATCTGTTTGGCAAGTTCTTGGAAAGTGCTGCTGGTTGTTCTGCCGCATCCGGGACAAGCGGTCACACTGGGGACAAAAATTCGCATGCCCAAAGACTGCAAAATTTCGGAGGCAATGACGACTTCTTGTGTTCTTGACTCACCCGGTTGAGGCGTGAGCGAAACACGAATCGTGTCACCAATGCCCTCTTGCAGCAGGATAGACAATGCGGTTGCGGAAGCAACAGTGCCTTTGGTACCCATGCCCGCTTCGGTTAAGCCAAGGTGCAATGGGTAGTCAGTGCGTTTGCCCAATTCGCGATAAACCGCAATTAAATCTTGCACGCCCGATACTTTGCAAGAGAGCATGATCTGTGATCTTTGCATACCCAGTTCATGGGCTTTGTCTGCTGATGTAATGGCTGATGTGATGAGAGCCTCGTACATGACTTGACGCGATTCCCAAGGAACAGCACGTCGGCTGTTTTGGTCCATCAAGTCGGCCAACAACTCTTGATCCAGGCTTCCCCAGTTGACACCGATTCGAACGGGCTTATTCCAGCGCAAGGCCGCTTCCACCATTTGTCCAAATTGCAAATCGTGTTTGTCACCCTTGCCCACATTGCCAGGGTTGATTCGGTACTTGGACAGCGCTTCTGCGCAGGCGGGATGATCCATGAGCAATCGATGACCGTTGTAATGGAAGTCGCCAATCAGGGGGACATCGACGCCCATTTTGTCGAGCTGGTCTCGAATGTGAGGTACAGCTGCAGCCGCTTCTGGCGTATTGACCGTTAGCCTAACCAGTTCAGAGCCCGCCAAAGCCAACTCTTTGACCTGAATGGCCGTACCAATGACATCGACGGTGTCCGTGTTGGTCATCGATTGAACTCTGACAGGTGCTTGACCACCCACCGTGACAATGCGTTGTCCCCAAACGACTTGAGATTGAAGGCTTCTTCGGGGTAATGGCGTAGCGGCAGGAATTGCAACAGGTTCAATCATTTTTTAACCTCTGTTTGAGCAGATTCAGTTAAGGCGGGGGTGGGTGAAGTGACTGCGTTTGGAGACGACTCAAAAACCATGGCTTTGGGCAATTCATTTTGAGCTGCATCTGGTGCTACAGGCTCTTGAACAGGCGGCATAACAGGCGCTACGTCGGCAGCTTGAGGCGCTTGTTGAAGGCCTAAAAATTCAGCAGTCCAATCGTTGTTAATGGCCAACGCGATAAAGGCGACAAACAATAAAAGCACCCAGAACTTGGCACTCAGCCATGTGCGCTGACGCTGCCTCACACTGCCTTGACCTGCAAAAGAAGCCTCTCCCTCCGAATCGATGATGTTCAGTGGTTTGAGGCCATTTGTGGCAACTGGCATCAAGGACAACACCTGAGCGGGGTCGAGCTTGATGATTCGACAAACTTTTGCAGCTAAAGCGCGGGCAAAAACAGGCTCCACCAATTTGTCAAATTGATCGGCCTCCAAGGCCTCCAATTGTTTAACGCTGACTTTCAGGTTGACTGAAAGAATGGCCAAATGGAGTCCCTGCTTTTCGCGAGCTGACTTGATGAGGGCGCCAGGTGAAGGCGGCGCAAATGGCATGCCGCTGTCCGAGGACATTTCAGTCATATCGAACCTCGTTCAGGCATTCATGCCATTGCGGTGTAGTTGGAAATCTGGGACCCTGCATCTTGCCTCGTTCATTCTTTTTGGTCACTCAATCAAGCCCGTTGGCGAGTTGAAAACCTGACCTAGCAATTGTGCACCGACAGAGGGAGAATCGCTCAAAAAACCATGAATTTTCTCAGTTTTAAGTGAACTTTTTAGCTTATTTTGCGATCTGTCCACTGAATCGTTACAGCCCGTTGTTGTGCGATGCGCTGGGCTACACCTGTTCTGTCCATGACATCTCCCGCCAACTGACCACAAGCAGCGTCGATGTCATCACCTCTGGTTTTGCGGATGGTGGTTACAAAGCCCGCCTGAATTAGCACACTGGCAAATTCTTCAACGGTGGCATCTTCTGATCGCAACAAGCCAGATTCTTTGAAGGGATTGAAGGGAATTAAGTTGAACTTGCAACGCAATCCATGGGCGGCATGCTTGCGAACCAGGGTCACCAACTCTTGTGCATGAACGCGCTGATCATTGACGCCCTTCAGCATGCAGTATTCAAAAGTAATGAAATCTCGAGGCGCTTTGTTCAGATATAGCGTGCACTCTGCCAACAATTCATCGAGCGGGTATTTGCGATTCAAGGGAACCAAATTGTCTCGCAAAGCATTGTTTGGCGCATGCAATGAGACCGCCAGAGCCACAGGGCAATCTTGTGACAATCGGGTCATCATGGGAACCACGCCAGACGTTGAAACCGTCACGCGGCGACGCGATAAACCATAGCCATGGTCATCCAGCATGGCCTTGAGTGCGGGTATGAGCGCTGTGTAATTTTGAAGGGGCTCGCCCATGCCCATCATGACGACATTGGAAATTACACGCTCAGATTGACCTAAATGTTGCCGCAGGAAATGCTCAGCAAACCAGAGCTGCGCAAGGATTTCAGCGGTGTTGAGATTACGGCTAAAGCCTTGGTGACCCGTGGAACAAAACCGGCAACCTACTGCACATCCTGCCTGAGAAGAAACACACAATGTGCCACGATCGTCTTCTGGAATAAAAACAGTTTCTACAGCATCACCAGACCCTACGTCAAAGAGCCATTTGATCGTACCGTCTTTAGAAAATTGCTGGGAAAGAATGGGCAAAGCCGCAACATGCGCGTGCACTTTCAGCTTCTCGCGCATGACTTTTGCTAAGTCTGACATGTCGTCGAAGTTGGACATGCCGCGCTGGTGTATCCAGCGAAACAGCTGGGTGGCACGAAACCGTTTTTCGCCCAAGCC
>CALPYQ020000084.1 GCA_943327965.2 Singulisphaera sp. GP187 | reverse complement strand
TGCCATAGGGGTAGCTGTCGCGCAAATCTGCTTTGGTGGTAAATGGAAACTTAGCCAAGTCAGCCAACGATTGGCAATCACTTGGATGCACGCCGGCTGCATCAAACTTGACTTTGTAAACCGGTGAGTTGTCGTAGGCGTGTTGCAGTGTCGACTTCAATCGTTTGAGTTGCAATGAACGCAACTCATCGACGCTGGCTTTTTCAATGGGCTCTAAAGGAAAACGGGCTGTTTGGCTCATGCGTATTGCTCCAACTTATTCTGGAATGACAGTGCCTTGAATTTGCGCGCTCTTGCCTCTGAACATGGCAATCACTTCGCCCTTTTGATTGGTCACTTTCATGTCATAAATGCCATGACGTCCACTCATTGTTTGCTCTTGTCCCACACAGGTCAGCACATCGCCCAATTGGCCAGGCTTTAAAAATTCAATGCTGCATCCTGCCGCCACAGCTGCCTTGTTGTAGCTGTTGCATGCAAAGGCAAATGTGGAATCGGCCAAGGTAAAAATAAAACCACCGTGACAAATTTTGTGACCATTCAAATGCAACTCTTTGACTGTCATGCGAATGACGGCACGCCCAGGTTCACACGACAGCAGTTCCATGCCCATGGTATCTTTGGAGGCGGTGTCCACTGCAAACATGGACTCACCTACTTGACGCGCCAAATCAATGGCGGCTTGAGACGACGCTGCAGAAACGCCCGAAGTTTGTGCGCTCATGCTCATACTCATTCGCCTTTGAAGACAGCAGGACGTTTTTCCAAGAAGGCTTGCACGCCTTCGAAATAATCGTGTGTTTTGCCCATGGCCGATTGCGCGTCGCGCTCTTGGTCCAGTTGGTCAGACAAGCTGCGTGTGTGTGCGCCCATCATGAGTTTGCGAGTGGTCACCAAGGCCTTGGTGGGCATGCTTGCCAATTTCTCGGCCATGGTGATTGCAGCGGCCACGCAGTCGTCGGCCACGTCCCAAATCATGCCCCAGTCTTTGGCTTGTTGTGCCCCCAATTTATCGCCCGTCATGGCCAAGGCCAAGGCGCGGGGCATGCCCAATCGCTCGACCAACAGCCAGCTGCTGCCCGCATCGGGTATGAGTCCAATTTTGCTAAAGGCCTGAATGAAGCTGGCCTGCGGTGCGGCGATGGCAATGTCACAGGCCATGGCCACTGAAGCACCCGCGCCAGCCGCCACGCCATTGACCGCTGCAATGACCGGCATGCGCATGGCTTGCAAGCGGCGAGTGGTGGGGTTGAAAGCTTGTTCAATGATGGGGCCAGGATCGGCACGCTCAATGGCATCGGGGCCTGGCGTGAAATCAAATTCAGACAAATCGGCACCTGCACAAAAACCGCGACCTGCGCCAGTCAACACCGTGGCCCTGATTTCTGGATCTGCTTCCGCTTGGTCCAAAGCGGCCCACAAGTCGTGGTGCATTTGACGTGTGAAGCTGTTCAAAGACTGTGGGCGGTTGAGCGTCACCAAGGCAACGGCGCCACGTTTTTCGAAGGTCACTGTCAAAGGGCTGTCTTGGGTCATGGTGAAATCTCTAAAAATGCGTTAGAAAACAGAAATGTACCATTAACCGACCGATCGGTTGGTTAATATTTTCCCTTGATTTAAGCATCATTTTCATCCCGTTATAGTTGGGGACAGTTGCACTCATTATTTGTTTGGAGAAAAGTTTTGACCTACGAAAACATCGAAGTCCGCACCGAAGGCGGCAAAGTTGGCATCATCACCCTCAACCGCCCCAAAGCCTTGAATGCCTTGAACGGCCCCCTGATGGACGAGTTGGGCGCAGCCCTCAAGGCCTTTGATGCCGACGATGCCATTGGTTGCATCATTGTGACCGGCAGTGAAAAAGCCTTTGCAGCCGGCGCCGATATTTCGGCCATGGCCAAACACAACTTCAATGACGTCTACAAAGGCGACTTCATTACCCGCAACTGGGAAACCATTCGCAGCGTTCGCAAGCCCGTCATTGCGGCCGTCAGCGGCTTTGCCTTAGGTGGTGGCTGTGAATTGGCCATGATGTGCGATTTCATCATTGCCGCAGAAAACGCCAAATTTGGTCAGCCCGAAATCAAACTGGGCATCATTCCTGGCGCTGGTGGCACCCAACGCTTGCCCCGCGCCATTGGCAAATCCAAAGCCATGGACTTGGTCCTCACGGGCCGCATGATGGATGCCACAGAAGCCGAGCGCGCTGGCCTTGTCAGCCGCATTGTGCCCACCGACAAATTGATGGAAGAGTGCTTGGGCGTGGCCTTGCTCATCAGCGACATGGGGCAACTGGCCGTCATGGCAGCCAAGGAAAGCGTCAACCGTGCCTTTGAAAGCGGCTTGAGCGATGGGGTGATGTTTGAACGCCGTTTGTTCCATGCCATGTTTGCCACGGAAGATCAAAAAGAAGGCATGGATGCCTTCTTGAACAAGCGCGCTGCCAAATTTTCGAATCGCTAATTTGAAGCTTTGTCTTGGACACATCTGAAGCCAATGTAACCAACCCGGGTGTCTCTGGGTTTGGTTGCCAGGTCAGATTCTTTTTGTCTGTCTGCGTCGTACCACCATGACGCACTGCGGGTCACTCTTTCAGAACCTTGGCCAGAGTCGACCCATTCCCATGCATTGCCGCCCATCTCATGCAAGCCGTTAACGCCTGCGGGCGTGCTCATGACCAAGACATGCCCAACACCTCGCCACAATGCGCCCTTTGGCGCCTGCCCTGAATAGTTTCCGCAACCATTGAGGCAATGACTCTCGCGTGCACTTTGTCCATTTGGATAAGGGTAACGCTGACCTTTCACAAAGCCTGGGGGCGGATTGTCCCTCTGCTCCAAGAAAGCGGCCTTGACCCATTCGGTATCGGTTGGCAATCTTCTGCCTTGGGCACGACAAATTTGCTGCGCTTCATCGAATGTCAAATGAACGGCAGGCTCTGCGTCCTGCGCTGTCACACCAAATGGCGCACGCCAATTCCAGCCCTTTTTTTGAGTCCAGCCAGACTCGTAAATAAAGCCACCGCCCTCTTTTTCTGCCTGGCTGACAAAGCCACTGGCAGCGGCATAACGCTTGACTTGCGCCACCGACACTTCATGCACATCCCACAACAAACCATGGACCAGCGTTTGCGCACCCAGCTCTTGGGCGGGCTTGCGACTTTGAGCCCAAGCTGGATTGGCAAACAGGGCCAGCAGCAAAAAAATTTTGAATAAAGAGGTATTCATTTTGAACATTTACCTGTGGTCAGTAAACCGATATGCTTGTTACTGCGTTATTGAAGCATAAACAGGAGAACCCCATGAAAAAACTGATTGCACTTGTACTGCTCACTCTGAGTGCTTCTGCTGCCATGGCGCAGCATCATGGTCATCGGTACCACGGTCACTACGGGCATCATGGGCACCAAGCTCGGGGTCATATTGGTGGCGGATGGGGCTGGACAGTGCCAGCGGCCATTGGGGGCCTCATTGTTTATCAAGCCATCAAACCTCAGCCCATCGTTGTACAACAACCCTCCGTGGTTTACCAACAAGCACCCGTGGTCATTCAGCAGCAATCCGAATACACCACTCTGCAAAACCCCACGTGCACCCCATGGACCGAAGTTCAGAGTTCCGACGGCACCATCACCCGCACCAGAACTTGCACGCAGTAATTTGACTGAGGTCCATGTTATCGGCCATTAGCTTTGGCCATCCTTAGGCCGCGCCAAAGTTCAATGACTGCAACAGGCACGGCAGAAATGGCCAACACCGGCATGGCAATCAACATGAATGCACCGCCCAAGTAAGCCCAGGGACTCACACTTCGCCATGCGCCTGGTAGCAACACGGGCCAAATAGTCGATCCAGATTGACGGCGCTTAAAGAACATGACCCAGCCAGAAACCACTGAGAACAAAATACTGGCGCCAAATACAAACAACAAAATTTGATTCCATACACCGAACTCACCTCGGTGGAATGGAATGCCAATGGCAGTTGCTTTGCCAAAGGCTGTTTGCTCAGCCCAGCCACTGTAATAAAGTTTTTCGCCTGTATAGGCGTCTAGCAACAGATCAAAGCGTTTGGTGGGATCGCCTCTGTCCATTTGATTGGCGCGCCAAACACCTTCAGGGCCTTTGGGTGCCATCATCATCATGGACACATCGGGTGCTTCACGGCGAATGGCAGCGAAAGCTTGCGCCCAAGTCAAAGCCTTCACCCCCTCCGCTGGGCTTGATTTGAATTTGGCAGGTATTCGCGGAGGCGTCTGACCCGTGGCATCGCGTGCCCACTTAATTTGGCTTCCTGCGTTTTGACTCCATGTCAATCCCGTTACCAAAATTACAAAACTAATTAAGCCAAGCGCCACGCCAATGAACGAATGCCATTGACGCCAAGAAGTTCGTCCTTTGGCGTCTTTTTGTGGCAAGCCAGATTGCCCTGCGACGGGCCACCACAAAAACACGCCCGTTACCAACATCACCATGGTCCAACTTGCGGCCAGCTCAATCATCCACCGCCAACTGTCTCCCTGTAACAAACTGGAATGCAGTTTGCGTGCCCAAGTGGCAAATCTGTCGGACTCTTTCAATTGACCCAGTACCTCGGCGGTGTAGGGATTGACATAGACCACCGTGGCCTTGGCAGGTATACCGAAGTTGGCTCGCAAAAACTGAGCTTTGCCTTCCGCTTTTGGCGTACCCCCACCATGACCGGAATGGCCTCCACCTTTGGCTTGGTCTTGCACGGGTGCAGAAAACGCAACACGCACACTGTCATTGGCCTCATAGGCTGGAATGACAGAATGCAAAGTCCAGCCTTCTGGCATAACGGCTTGCGCTGCTGCCACAGCATCGTCCAACGGACGGACCTGCGCTTGCGGCACCACTGTGTCTAAGTGGCCATGCAAAGATCGCTCAATTTGCGGCGTAAACACATAGAGCAATCCGGTTAAGCAAGCCACCAGGACAAATGGGCTGGCAATCAAAGCCGACCAAAAATGCAAGCGCCACAGCAGGCTTCTGCGACGTGCTTTTAGCGGAGCAAAGGTAGAAGTCATAAAAGTTTTGAAGTTGAATTAGAGAAAAGACAGGGTCACACCCAGCATCACGCTGCGTGGTGCGCCGGGTGAATATGTGTTTTGTGAATTGGGCGAGAAGGTGCCACTTTTGTAGGAGCTGGATGCACTGTCTGCATAGCGTTCATTGTTGAGGTTCCGCACCTGGCCCCAAACTTCAAAGCCACCTTGCAATTTGTGCGTAGCCGTTACATTCAACAAAGTATGACCCTCATAGCGAACCGTATTGAGGTTGTTCATCCAATAGCTGCCTTGCTTGACCAAGCCCACGGCAATGCGTGAATTGGGTGTGAACTTCCAACCAATTTGCGCATTCAAAGTGTGGGCTGGGGCTTGCGGCATCGATTTGCCAGAGTAGTCTTCCACTGCGCCAACTTTGGCACTCACCAAGTAATTGACAAATTCGTGTTTGGCCCAAGTGGCACCCACGCGCCAATCCCATTCTGGCAATTGCTGAGAGAACGACAACTCCACGCCTCGGCTCCGAGTCTTACCTGCGTTCTTGTTGAAGCTGTCGCCCACTTCAGAGGTGTAGGACACGATGGTGTCCTTTCCTTCAAGCTGATACAAAGCAGAATCAAAACGAATGCTGTTACTAAACAGAGCGCGCCAGCCAATTTCTTGGTTGTTGTAAACCGATGGTTTTAAATCTGGAACAGCTGTTTTGCCATAGAGCTGACTGACTTCAGGCGGCGTAAAACCTTGGCTTAGGTTGGCATACAAACTTTGGGTATTTGACAGTGCATACGTTGCACCTACTTTGGGACTGATGCGAGAGAAACTGCGTGTTTCGTTAGCCGCCCCAAAATTAGCGCTTGGTAAAAGATTGTTAACAAAATCATAAGTGATGGTGTCGTAACGTGCACCCGCCACCACTCTAAAGTTCTGAGCGGGCGTGAATTCAAGCTGGGCAAAAAGCGCATCATTGGCAATGCCAGCGCCGTAGTCCCTCACACCTGCAGGGCTGGCAACATTGTTCAGCACGTAAGACTGGTAAACACCAGACACTGCATCTCGCGTAATTCTCAAATTATCCGACACATAATCGTTTTGGCTGCGGTCAATGTAAACACCAGAAACCAAACGGGCACTCAACCAGTCCAAGCGCTGAACATGTTTGGCATCAAAGCCCAAAGACTCGACATGGTTGTTGTTGATGGTGCCTCGGCACACAGTTCCTGCACAGCCACTGATGGTGTAAGCAGGGAGTTGCCCGTGATCGTTGTTGCGCGCAAAAAAGGTGAGGGTTGTCACCCCTTTGGAAGTGGTCTCTCCCTCCCAAGCCACATTGGCACGCGTGGTTTTGTCTTTGCGCCAAGTAAAGGTGTTGATGCTCTTACTGGGGTTGCTACGGTAGTCATTTTCAAAAAGACTGCCCGTCATGTCGGCATCTAAATCTGTATGAACCAGTGAAGCACGCAGCCAACTGCTGGGGCTCAATTCATAATCACCCCGCAAGGTGAAAGAGTCTTTTTTGCCGCCACTGTATTGCTGCCAATTGGTAGCGTTGCGCTCAGAGCTGTAGTGTGAAAATCGAAGGCCCAAGTTGCCCCAAGTATTGCTTGCACCAGAATCGACGCGATAAAACCCATCTGTGTTGTCACGGCGGTATCCCAAATAGCCTGTGGGTGAGCGAGATGGTCTTTGCGTCAAGAAATTCACAGCACCGCCCACGGCATTGCTTCCGTACAAAGAGGAAGCCGCACCTTTCACCACTTCAACCGCACTGGAACCATTCATATTGGTTTCATTCAAGCTGTTGTGATTGAACACACCCAAGGGCCTAATTGGAATACCGTCTTCCAAGTACTGATACACCGCGCCGGTGCTAATGGGTTGACGAATGGCCATGCTGTGTTGCTCGTTGCCCAAATCGTTCCAAAAAACACCGGGTATCCGGTTGATCATTTCGCCCACCGACTTGGCCTTGTCTTGGTCCCATTGGTTGCGACTGACAGCGCCGATAGAGACGGGGGTTTCAGAGAGTTTGGTTTCGGCGCGAGAACCAGAAACAACCACGGTGTCTGATTGGGAAAAAGCGGTGGAACTGGAAAACAATGCCAACAAGGCAAAACTAAGCGGGTTGAGGATGAATTTTTT
>CALPYQ020000083.1 GCA_943327965.2 Singulisphaera sp. GP187 | reverse complement strand
GGTGTTGCATTTTGGAAAGACGAAGTTGCTGTAGCGCGTGAAGTGGTAAGCGTGCGCTTTGAAGAAGGCCAACCAGTGGCCCTCAATGGCGTGAGTTTTTCCGATCCGGTTGAACTCATTCTGGAAGCCAACCGCATTGGTGGCCGACACGGTTTGGGCATGAGCGACCAGATTGAAAATCGCATTATCGAAGCCAAGAGCCGCGGTATTTACGAAGCCCCCGGCTTGGCACTGCTGTTTGCCGCCTACGAGCGACTGGTAACCGGCATCCACAACGAAGACACCATCGAGCAGTACCGCATGAACGGCCTCAAGCTGGGCCGCCTGCTCTACCAGGGCCGCTGGTTTGACCCGCAGTCCATCATGCTGCGCGAAACCGCTCAGCGCTGGGTGGCACGCGCCATTACAGGCGAAGTCACCATTGAATTGCGCCGTGGCAACGACTACTCTATTTTGAACACCACATCGCCCAACCTCACCTATCACCCAGAGCGTTTGACGATGGAAAAAGGTGAGTCCACCTTCACGCCTTTGGACCGCATTGGCCAACTCACCATGCGCAATTTGGACATTGTGGACACACGCGCCAAACTGGGCATTTATGCACAAACAGGATTGTTGTCTTTGGGCGAAGGCGCCGAGATGCTCAAACTTGAAGGCGGCAAGTAAGCTTTAAATCACGACCGGTTCGGGTTCTAGTCGAATTCCGAACCGTTCGTAGACACTGGTCTGAATGGCTTTGGCCCGCGTTACCCCCTCACCGCCAGTTGCCCCGCCCCGGTTGACCAGCACCCAGGCTTGCTTCTCATAGACAGCGGCATTGCCCACGCTCTTGCCCTTCCATCCGCAAGCATCAATGAGCCAACCGGCAGCCAATTTGATGGTGCCATCGGGCATTGGGTAGTGAACCACTTTGGGATCGCGCGCAATGATGTCGGCGCATTGCTCTGGCGTGACAGTGGGATTTTTAAAAAAGCTTCCGGCGTTGCCCAGCACCTTGGGATCGGGTAATTTATGCTGTCGTATGCTGCAGACCCAATCAAAAATTTGCATCGCCGTTGGATTGGAAATACCCGTCTCGGCCATCTTTTTTTCCAAGTCCAAATAGCCCAACACAGGCTTCCAGACTTTAGGCAGATGAAAGCGCACGCGCAAAATCAAAGCACGTCCCGCCAAGCCAAGACCATTGGGGCCGCTGCTGCTGTGTTTAAACACCGAATCGCGATAGCCAAAGGCACACTGCGCTGCGTTCAAGGTAAAGAGCTGCCCTGTCTGCAAATCGAGTGCATCAAGTGATTCAAACCTGTCTTGTAATTCGACGCCATAGGCGCCAATGTTTTGGACCGGCGAGGCCCCTACCGACCCTGGAATGAGGGCCAGATTTTCGAGTCCTGGCCAGCCTTGCTGCAAAGTCCAAGCAACCAATTCATGCCAATTTTCACCGGCACCGGCCTCCACAACCCAAGCTTTGTCTGTCTCTGACACCAAGCGCTTGCCCAAAATTTCCATTTTGAGAACCAGTGGTTTAACGTCACCGGTTAAGACAATGTTGCTTCCACCCCCCAACACACAGTGCCCTTCAGGGTGATTTTTCAAGTTCTTTTGGGCCGTTAGAGCGTCAGCCTCAGAGCAAATTCGCACCAAAGAATAAGCTTTGGCCACAATGCCAAAGCTGTTGTACGGTTGCAGTGCTACGTTTTGGGTCACGTTCATGGGAGAATTGTCGCATTCTCTTACTTGATTATTGAATCCCATGCCATCTTTTGACACTGTTTGCGAACCTAACTTGGTTGAAGTGAAAAATGCGGTTGATACCACCGCCAAAGAAATTGCCACCCGCTTTGACTTCAAAGGCACCTCAGCCGCCATTGAACTCAAAGACAAAGAAATAACTTTGTTTGGCGATGCCGATTTTCAGCTGACCCAAATTGACGAAGTCCTGCTCAACAAGATGGCCAAGCGCGGTGTTGATGTTCGCTTCCTCGACAAAGGCGATGTACAAAAAATAGGCGGCGACAAAGTCAAACAAGTGTTGAAAGTCCGCAATGGCATCGCCACCGAAGACAGCAAGAAAATTCAAAAAGTGCTGAAGGAAAGCAAGCTCAAAGTGCAAGCCTCTATTCAAGGCGATGCGGTGCGGGTGTCGGGCGCCAAGCGCGATGATTTACAAGCGGCCATGGCTTTGCTGCGCAAAGACATCACCGAAATTCCCATCAGCTTCAACAACTTTCGCGATTAAAAAAAGCGCCTAGGCGCTTTTTTTAATTCTGCAAGGCGTGAACTCTGCTTCAATTTTGATTAACTTTTCTTAGCGCCTAACTTGGATTCTGTTCCCGCAATCAAACGGTTGATGTTGTCACGGTGCCGCCAAACCAACAGCACGCCCATGACACACAACAGTCCAAACAGAGCGCCATTGAAACTCCACCAAAGCACATCGGCCAACAAAGCGTAATACACCGGGGCCAAAATTGCTGCCAACAACGCAGCCAGTGACGAATACCTGAAAAACCAAGCTACACCCAGCCAGGTCATGGCAATTGCCAGGCCCAAAATGGGAGAAACGCCCATCAAGACACCCAGAGCAGTTGCAACACCTTTACCCCCCTGAAACCTAAAAAATACGGGGTAAAGATGACCCAAAAAAGCAGCCAAGCCCGCAGCTGCAGCCGTGGCTTCGCCTAGGCCAAAAGCTGCGCCGTGGTTTAACACCCAAACTACGGGAATCCATCCTTTAACGGCATCAAACAACAAGGTTAAGACGGCCGCTTTTTTGTTGCCCGATCGCAAAACATTGGTGGCGCCTGGATTTTTGCTGCCATAAGAACGTGGATCCGACAGTCCCATGAACTTGCTGACAATGACAGCAAAGCTCAAAGAACCCAGCAAGTAGGAGAGCAACACCACCACAGCAGGTTGCATCAATAAATCAAGGAGGTTATGGGGCATTGGCGCTTATCAAAAAATCAAGTTGCAGGATCGCGGTGCGCCAATCGGATGGCATCAATCTGGGCCAACACATCATCAGATAACTGCGTCCCCCACACATTGATATTTTCTTCAAGTTGGGCGACAGAAGTGACACCAATGATGGTGCTGGCAACCGACCAGCGCGTATAACAAAACGCCAAAGCCATTTGGGTTGGCGTCATGCCATTGTCTCTGGCCAATTGATTGTAAAGGCGTGCTGCCGCCAAAGAACTGTCTCTGCCCCAACGTTGTTTTCTGACGGTTTCAAATTGACCGATGCGCGCGTTGGTGGGAGCGCCCTCTCCCGTGAAACCTGATTGGTCGTATTTGCCGGTCAAGGCACCAAATGCCAATGGCGAATACGCCAACAATGACACATTCAAACGATGGCAAGTTTCATCCATTGCATTGTCAAATGTTCGATTGGTTAAACAATACGGGTTTTGAACGCTGACAATTCGGGGCAGTCCGTGTTGCTCGGCCAATCGAACAAATTCGTGGATGCCATAAGGCGTTTCATTGGACAAGCCGATGTACCTGACTTTGCCTGCCTTGACCAGTTTCTCAAGCGCCATCAATTGCGCATGCAGAGAGGTTTCGATGGCGTCTTTTGCGGGATCAAAATACATCACACCAAAAGAAGGCACATGACGCTCTGGCCAGTGAATTTGGTAAAGGTCAATCACATCGGTTTTAAGACGCTTTAGGCTGGCATCGCACGCATTCAAAATATCTTGCGCGGTCATGCCAGAGCCTTCACGAATCCAGGGCATGCCTCTGGAAGGGCCAGCCACTTTGCTGGCCAAAACAAGCTTTTGTCGCATGCCTGGATGGCGTTCGAACCAATTGCCAATGATGGTTTCTGTAGCGCCAAAAGTTTCTTTGCGCGCAGGCACAGCATACATTTCTGCGGTGTCAATGAAGTTGACACCCAAGTCGACGGCGCGGCTGATGACATCGTGCGCCACAGTCTCTGACACTTGTTCACCAAAAGTCATGGTGCCCAAGCAGATGGGGGTGACGTTTAATTCTGAAACGCCCAAAGTTATTTTTTGCATCGTGTTTGGAATGGATTTAAATCAATCACAAGGCAAGCCATTAAGCCCGCTTCGCCCGTCGCTCTTCTTCTAAGCGTAAAAATCTTCTTTGTACTTTACCAGTTGTCGTCATCGGCAGTTGCTCAATGAATTCGATCTCTTTCGGATATTCATAGGGTGCAAGCAAGCCGCGTACATGTTTTTGCAAATCAGCAACCACTTGTTGTTCAAACGCTTCGACGTCTTGGCACGCTTGACGTTGACTCACAAACTCTGGGGACATCACCACATAGGCCTTCACCACAGCGCCCCTGTCTGTATCTGGTTTGGGGACAACGGCTGCATTGACCACGGCTGGATGCTTGACCAGACAATTTTCAATTTCGCCAGGACCAATTCTGTATCCCGCTGCTTTGAACATGTCGTCGGTTCTGCCTTGGTACCAAAGGTAGCCCTCTTTGTCTTGAATGGCCACATCCCCTGTTCGGCACCAATGCTGCGTAAACTTGTCTTCGGTCGCTTTGTCGTTTTTCCAATAGCCCAAAAAGAAAACGGGGTCTGGGTCACCGTGTCGGTCGTATCGACTGACCGCAACTTCACCCGGCTCGCCAGCCTTGCAAATTTGACCTTGCTCATCAATGACCGCCACCCAATGTCCTGGATAAGCTCGCCCCATGCTGCCGGGTTTGGGTGGCCAAAATAGATGGCAGTTGCCCACCACATAGTTGATTTCTGTTTGGCCAAACATCTCATTCACAACGATGCCCAATTGATCGCGGCAGTAGGCAAAAACTGCGTCTCCTACAGCTTCGCCAGCACTCATCAAACCTTCTAAAACCAAGCGATACTTTTGCCTTGGATGTGACACCGCCTTCATCATTGCTTTCAATGCGGTTGGAAATAAAAAGCTGTGCGTAATTTGGTGTTGGTCCAATATTTCGAAGGCAAGCTCGGGGCTGAATCGTCCGTTGTACGCAACGATGGGCCTGCCAAAATACAAGGAAGGCAATAGCGCATCCATTAATCCGCCGGTCCAAGCCCAATCCGCTGGTGACCAAAAAATAGCCTTAGAGCCTTTTGGCAGTGCGTTTTCAAGGCGGGACTTTTTTTGTTCGGGGTCAAATCCAAACCAGTTTTGGCTACAGACAAAACCCGTTAAATTGCCAATCAGTGCGCGGTGTGGAATTAGCGCGCCTTTGGGATTTCCAGTGGTTCCACTGGTGTAAATCAAAACGGCTGGATCGTCAGCAAGCGTGCGAGCCGGTTTGAAGTCTTCATGTTGCTTGGTTTTTTTGAAGGTTTTTTGAAGTTGTTCAGGAACCTGCCAAACCGTCTTTAATGAAGCACATTGCGCTTGCAATGCCGACAAAACCGGCGCTGAAACTTCGTCGCAAAGCGCCACACTGGCTTCACTGTCCTGAACTCTGAATGCCAGGGCTTCAGGACCGAACAGCATCGACAAAGGCATGGCCACCGCACCCATTTGTAAAACCGCCATGTAAGCCACTGCGGTTTCAAAGCGTTGCGGCATCACAATGGCAACGCGGTCACCTGGTTTGACGCCTTTTTTTTGCAACTGCTGGCTCAGCACATTGGCCGCTGCTTGCAAGTCTTGAAAAGACCAAGTTTGCGCAGGCAAGTCAGAGCCGATATGCGTCACAATGGCGGTCTGTTTTTGATGCGCCGGCGACCGGGCCCAACGGCCACAACAAGCCTCGGCAATATTGAAGATTTCTGGCACCTGCCATGCAAATTGCGCATGAACCGCCTCGTAAGCGTCGTTCCGGTGACTGACACGCATTCCTTGCCTCCTTATGATCTTGCAGTATGTACCAAGTAAAACGCCACTCTACTAGCCATTTTGTCCCATTGCGAGGGCTCAAATACCATGTCCGCGAATGGGGCAATCCCAATTCCACCCTTCCACCCTTGGTATTGGGTCACGGGTGGATGGATGTGGCTGCCTCCTGGCAGTTTATGGTCGATTCATTCAGCGCTGAGTTTTTTGAACAACGCCGAATTTTGGCAGCCGATTGGCGCGGCTATGGTTTGACGGAAGGCCCGGCCACTGACAGCTACTGGATGCTTGACTATCTGGGTGATTTGGACGAGCTTTTGAACCAACTGTGTCCCGGTCAAAGCATTGACTTGGTCGGTCATAGCATGGGCGGCAATGTGGTCATGATGTACGCAGGCGTGCGGCCAGATCGTATTCGCCGCTTGGTCAATTTGGAAGGCTTTGGGATGGCTGTGACCCGACCGTCCCAAGCCCCCGGACGAATTGGTCAATGGCTTGACGAACTACAAACTTACAAAAAAGGCGACCTGGACTTAAAACCCTACCCTGATGCAGCCAGTGTGGCAAAACGCCTGATGAAAACCAACAAACGTTTGTCCCAGGACAAGGCCGATTGGCTGGCGACCCACTGGGCAAAGCCCGACAGCCAAGGCGAATGGCGAATCTTGGGAGATGCATCACACAAAATCATCAACCCTTATTTGTACCGGGTTGACGAAATTTTGGAAACTTACAAACGCATCACGGCCCCCACCATGGTGGTGGTCGCTTCCGACAACTCCCTAACCGAGTGGTGGAAAGGCAAATTCACATTGGAAGAGTTTCATGAACGGATGAAAGTGGTTGAGAAGCTTCAAACAGTCACCATCCAAGATGCGGGTCACATGCTTCACCACGACCAAGCTGAGGCTCTGGCTGGACATTTAGAGGACTTTTTAGCCTAATTGTTAGGAAAGTTCTACCCAAGACATGAGAAAATCCCATCTTTAATAGATTCGGACACCCCCTCTCATGGAAGCAGAACAAATCAATCAAATTGGCGCGAAATTGGCTGACCTGGCCGCCCGCACCGAAGATTTACGGAGGTATCTTTGACTACGATGCCAAAACTGAACGACTAAGAACCGTTAACGCATCGCTCGAAGATCCAACTGTCTGGAACGACCCCAAAAAAGCCCAAGAATTGGGCAAAGAAAAAAAATCCCTTGACGGTGTGGTGGTCACGCTCAACACACTCACGTCTGAACTGTCAGACAACAGTGAGTTGTTTGAGATGAGCAAAGAGGAAGGCGATCACGCCGGCTTGCAGACCATCGAAGTAGAAGCCAACAAGTTGTCCGCCATTGTGGAGCAGCTTGAGTTCCGCCGCATGTTCAACAACGAGGCCGACTCTTGCAATG
>CALPYQ020000082.1 GCA_943327965.2 Singulisphaera sp. GP187 | reverse complement strand
TTTTGAACCAAGTGGCACCAATAGGCTGAACCAGTCGCGATGTTGTCGTCGTTGAAGTCGTAGCCAGGGTTGTGCACCATGCAGGCGCCAGCCGAATCACCATCGCCGTTGCCAATGAGTAAATAGCTGCCAGGGATTTTTTCCAGCATGAACGCAAAGTCTTCGCTGCCCGTTAAGGGGGGGCCGTTGGCAATGACTTTGTCGGCGCCAACCAGTTCCAGACCCACTTGTCTTGCAAAGTTGGTTTCTTCAACAGAGTTGACCAACACGCAATAGCCTTCGCGCCAATCGACGTGGCCCTTTACCCCAAAACTTTCAGCTTGCAAAGCCACCAGTGATTTGATGCGTTGTTCTAACAAGCGACGAACTGCCGGGTCTAAAGCCCGCACGCTCAATTCCAACTGTGCAGAAGCAGGAATGACGTTGTTGGCCTTGCCTGAATGAATAGATCCAACCGTGACCACGGCGGTGTGCAGTGGATCGACATTGCGAGAAACTACAGTTTGAAGTGCCATGACCAAGGAGGCCGCCGCAACGATGGGGTCGGCTGCACGGTGTGGCATGGCGCCATGACCACCAGTACCTTCCAATCGAATGCTGACATAGTCGCTAGAGGCCATGGCTGCACCTTCCCGAAACACCAAGTGACCCGTAGGGACGCCAGGCATGTTGTGCATGGCAAAAATAGCATCGCAAGGGAACAGCTCAAACAGGCCATCTTGCATCATGCGAAGTGCACCCCCACCGCCTTCTTCGGCTGGTTGAAAAATGAGGTGCAATGTGCCGTCAAAATTTGCGTTGTGTGCTAAATCGTGGGCTGCAGCCAACAGCATGGCGGTGTGACCGTCGTGGCCACAAGCGTGCATCAATCCTGGTTGGGTGCTGGTCCACTCTGCGCCGCTTGCTTCTTGAATGGGCAGCGCGTCCATGTCTGCACGCAGTCCCAAACTTCGGTTGCCAGTGCCTCGTTTGAGCGTACCCACTACGCCAGTTCCACCCAAGCCCCGATGCACGCTGTAGCCCCAAGCTTCTAACTTGGAGGCCACCAGTTCGGAGGTGCGATGTTCTTCAAATGCCAACTCGGGGTGACGATGAATGTCACGCCTGAGTTGGATGAACTCACCCACTCTGGCTGTAAGGGCTTCACGCAAATAGGTCATGCTTATTGAGGTTGCAAGTTGATTGACTTGGCAATGGCGCGGAACTGCGCGGTGCCATCCGCATAAGCTTTGTCAACAGCTTGTAATGACAGTGGCTTGGCAACCAACTGGCTGTTGGCCTCAAGACCATTGCGCACTGCGGGGTCACTCAAAGAGTCGGTAATGGTTTTGTGAATGACTTGCACGATGGCTTCAGGGGTGTCTTTTTTCACAAAGTAGCCTGTCCAAATATTGAAGGTGAAGTTCTTCAATGATTTGCTTTCGGAAATGGCTGGGTAGGCTTTGACAGATTCCAAACGCTCGCTGTTCAGCATGGCCAAGACTTTGACCTTGCCTTGCTTTTGCAGTTCGTCATAAGCCTTGCCAAACGGTGCCAAGAAAATATCAACTTGACCACCAATCAAATCCTGATTGGCCGGCGCAGCACCCTTGTAGGGAATGTGCGTCATGGGAATGTTGGTGGTCTTGGACAGGTGCTCACCCAACAGGTGATAGAAGGAGCCTGGACCCACGCTGGCATAAGTAATTGGACGACCTGCTTGTGCTTCCTTGCGTGCGTAGTCCAAAAATTCATCGACGTTATTGACGGGCAAATCTTTGCGTGCCAAGAAGCCAATTTGCGCAGTGGCAATCATTTGAACCAGACGGAAGTCTTCGCTCTTGAACTTGACGGCAGAGATGGCCAAAGGCGCCAAGATCAATTCATTGGGCGAGCCTTGGAAAATGATTTGGCCGTCAGAAGGTGCGCTCAAAACTTTTTGAGCTGCAATGGCACCACTGGCGCCGCCTAAGTTGTCGACGATGACAGGCTGGCCCAAGTTTTTGGACAAGGTGTTGTTCACAGTGCGTGCAATCACGTCTGACAAGCCACCTGCGGGGTAGGGCACCAAAAGGGTGACGGGTTTGCTAGGGTAGTTTTGTGCAAAAACGGAGCCGGCCACCAGCAGCGTCGCAATGGCTGTCACGGCGTGCTTGAAGCTTTGTTCGAAGACTGATTTCATGCTGCATTCCTTTTAAGTGATTGATAAAAATTGAGGGGTGTTTGCACTTTAAAAACACCACCGACTAAAGTCCAATGCATAATAATATGCATTAGCATAATTTAAATGCATAGATTGGCGGCTTATGACCTTGGTACAACTGAAGCACTTTCTAGACTTGGCCAGCACGGGCTCGTTCAGTAAATCTGCAGAAAAACTGTTTCTGACGCAACCCGCTCTTAGTCGCAGCATCAAGTCCTTAGAGGACGAATTGGGTCAAGCCTTGTTTGACCGAGTGGGCAGAAGGAACGAACTGACCGCCTTTGGCAAACACATCTTGCTTCAGGCCAAAGATTTGTTAGAGGCTGCGCGATCACTCAAGCACAGCAGCCAAGAACTCTTGAGTGGTCAGACAGGTCAGGTGCGCTTAGGGCTGGGGTCGGGCCCCGGTGCTTTATGGATGACGCCACTGCTGACCCACATGGCCACAGATTTTCCCAATGCACGCTTAGACATCGCCAGAGGTGCTACGCCATTGCTGGTCCAGCAACTTCGAGAGCGAAGCTTGGACGCCTTGATATTGGACATTCGTTCATTGAGTCCAGCCAGTGACTTGATGGTGGAGCCGCTGTGTGAATTGCCTGGTGCCTTTATGTGCCGAAAAGGTCATCCATTGGCCAAACTCAAAAGCGTGAAGTTAGATCAAGTCTGTGCGTACCCGGTAGCCTCAACGCCCCTCAGTGACGAAGTCGCCCGCGTACTGATTGAGCGTTATGGTGCCAATGCGCATCCTGATCATATGGTCAAGCTCAGATGCGAGGAAATTTCCAGTTTGTTGGATGTAGCCAGGCACACACAAACGGTGGTGGTGGCCGTCAGAGCGCTGGCGCCCGACTTGGTCGAACTCAAGATGTCACCCCCCCTCAATGCCAATGCCCGATTTGGTTGGGTCAGCTTGAAGTCAAGAACAGAATCACCCTTGGCCAGATTGCTATTTCAGGCGGCCCGCAACAGGGTTGCACATGGGTGACACTTGGCAATGCAAACTTTATTCAAATGACTAAACTAGCCGTTTTGAACAGGTTGTCCAATGAATCGCTTTAATGGCAAAGTCGCTTTGGTAACGGGTGCGGGTTGCATCGCTTCGGGTTGGGGAAATGGGCGTGCCATGGCGGTGCGTTTGGCAGAAGAGGGCGCTTTGGTTTTTGCAGTCGACCGAGATGCCGCAAGCCTTGAAGAAACGATGGACAGGGCCGGCAGTGCCAGAGCTTCTATTCACACGCATGTGTGTGATGTGACCCAATCTGACAGCGTCCAAGCCATGGTTCAGGCTTGCTTGGACAAATACAAAACCATCGACATTCTCATCAACAACGTGGGAGGCTCTGCGGCTGGCGGCCCGGTTGAAATGAGCGAGGAAGTTTGGGACACACAGTTCAATGTCAATTTGAAAAGTGTCTTTCTAACTTGCAAGCATGTTTTGCCAACCATGATTGCCAACAAGCGTGGTGCCATTGTCAATGTGGCCTCTACCTCTGGAACGCGTTGGACTGGCAGTGCACAAGTGGCATATGCAGCTGCCAAAGCTGGCGTCATTCAATTGTCCAAAGTTGTGGCTGTGCAGCATGCACCTTATGGCATCAGGGTGAATACAGTGGTGCCAGGGCAATTGCACACCCCCATGGTAGAAGCTCGTTTGGCCAAACAAAGAACAGGCGGCGATGTAGAAGCCTTGTTGGCAGCGCGCGTTAAGCGAATTCCATTGGGTTTTATGGGCGATGGCCGAGACACAGCCAGTGCCGCATTATTTTTGGCCAGTGACGAAGCGCAATTTATCACGGGTACAGAAATTGTGGTGGACGGTGGCATGACTGCACGGTGTGATTGATTCAGTTTTAATTTGATGAAATAACAGGAGACAAGACATGAAAAAAAGAAATACGCTTAAAACACTGGGTATAGCCGCAACATTGGCCATGATGGGCTTCAGTGCGGTTGCGCAAACACCTAGCAAACCAGTTCGAATCATTGTGGCCTTTGCAGCGGGCGGCCCTGTCGATGCCATGGCCAGAACCTTGGCCGAGCCGCTAGGCCGGGCACTTGGCAAAACAGTCATTGTTGAAAACAAACCCGGCGCAAGCGGCGCCATTGGTGCCAATGAAGTTTTAAAGTCGGAGGCCGATGGCTCAACACTTTGGTTGACCAGCGTGGGCGCTGCAGCCATCAATCCTGCGCTGTTTCCCAAGCTGTCTTACAACATGCAAAAAGACTTTGCACCTGTTTCTTTGGCAGCCAACAACGTGGAAGTGTTTGTGGTCAATACAAACAATCCGGCAAAGGATGCCGTTGAATTGATGGCATCTGCAAAAGCCAAAAAAGAACCTATGGCCATTGCCTCATCAGGCAAAGGCAGCATTCCGCATTTGGCACTTTTGCAATTGGAGTATTCAACCGGCATTGACATGCTTCATGTTCCCTACAACGGCATGGCGCCGGCATTGAACGATTTGTTAGGTGGCCAAGTGATCGGTTTCTTTGCCGATGTGCCTGCAGTGATGGCACAAATTAAAGGCGGCAAACTGCGTGCGTTGGGCATGGCCTCCAAGACGCGCCATCCTTTATTGCCTGAAGTTAAAACGTTTGAAGAGCAAGGTTTTAAGTCTGTAGACACCAACAATTGGTATGGCTTTTTTGTGTCTTCAAAAACTTCACCTGACATGATCAAGACGCTGAACAGGGCCATTCAACAAGCGGTTGCCGATCCTGCTGCCAATTCAAAACTGACGCAGTCGGGTGCAGAACCCAAAACAACCACGCCCGAGGAGTTGGGTGCTATTTTGGCGGCAGACACAGACAAATGGGCTCGCCTCATCAAGGCTCGCAACATCACGGCCGATTGATGAGTGCCGACACAATTCGAGTGCCTTTGGTTGTGGCCGGCACACGGCCAGAACTCAAAGAGATAGAAGACCGCATCCTCCAAGAGCGCGGTCGAATTTCTTTGCTGTATCAGGTGCTGCTGAACAGTGCGCCTATTGCCAAAGGCTGGGAAGCCATGCTCACTGCGGTGCGCAATCAAACGTCGGTGCCGGCAGACTTGCGTGAACTGATCATTTTGCGAGTGGCAGTTTTAAACAAGGCCAGTTTTGAATATGAAGCGCATGTTCCGCACGCATTGAAAGCAGGTGTACCGCAAGAAAAAATTGACGCCATTCGTGAGATGAGCTTGTCGAGCCAATTCACGGAAGAGGAAGTGCAACTTCTGACCTTGACTGACCACATGACGCGCGACATTCAAGTGCCGGCTGAACTGATGGCTCAAATGACCAAGCACTACACGCCAGAGATGGTGGTGGAGGTGGTGGCCACGGTGGCCGCCTACAACATGGTTTCACGTTTTTTAGTGGCACTCAACATCGTTCATTGAAAGCTCATCGAATGTCATCTGTTTTTTTGCGCGAACGCACCGGTAATTTTTTAGAGACAGAAGAATACAAGCAGACTGCCAAAACTTTAGTCTGGTGGCAGGCTGTTGATCAGCCCCTGTTTCGTGCTTATTCACAAGAGGCACTTAGCCACCTAGGTGCGGCCACCGAATTGGCTTCAGTGACTCATTTAGAGGGCGCAAGCGCCAACCAAGTTGGCAACTTTCATTACGTGGTTGAGACGGACATTCCTGCCATCAATGAGGAAGAATTCAACGCTTGGTACAACACGGAGCACCTTCCAGGTTTGTCACGCGTACCAGGCACCATCAGTGCCAAGCGTTATGTCCGAAACACCGGCTCACCTCGCTTCATTGCTTGTTATGAATTGATTTCCCCCGCAGTCATGGACAGCAAAGAATGGTTGGCCATTCGGCATACAGCTTGGAGTTCCAGAATTCGGCCCATGTTTCAACACACATTTCGCCAGCTGTACACGCGAATCCATTCAACATGATTAACAAAATAGCCGACAACATTGCGCAAGCTCTTGAGGGTACGCAGGACGGTGCCACCGTCTTAATTGGTGGATTTGGAACGGCAGGTATTCCCAGTGAGTTGGTCGATGGCTTGATTGAGCAAGGTGCGCGTGATTTGGTCGTGGTCAATAACAACGCGGGCAACGGTGTTCATGGTTTGGCTGCGCTGTTAAAGGCTGGGCGCATTCGAAAAATCATTTGCAGCTATCCACGTCAAGCGGACTCGTATGTGTTTGATGAACTTTACCGCGCCAAAAAAATTGAACTTGAATTGGTACCCCAGGGCAATTTGGCGGAACGCATGCGCGCTGCTGGCGCTGGCATAGGCGCATTTTTCTCGCCCACAGGCTTTGGAACGCAAATGGCCATGAAGCCAGATGGATCTCCCAAAGAAACCCGAGAAATCAATGGCAAACACTACGTGTTGGAGTACCCCATCCATGGTGATTTGGCCCTCATCAAAGCCGAGGCTGGCGATCGCTGGGGTAACTTGGTTTATCGCAAAGCCGCTCGAAATTTTGGCCCAGTCATGGCTATGGCGGCCAAGAAAACAGTCGCATCAGTCCACCAAATAGTAGAGCTGGGTGAGTTAGACCCCGAGTCCATCGTCACCCCCGGTATTTTTGTGAGCAAAATTGTTCTGATTGCGCACAAGGCCACAGAAGGGGGCGGTTTTAAATGAGCGCATACAAAGCACGAACCAAACAAGAGGTGGCCCATCGAGTGGCCCAAGACATTCCTGAAGGCGCCTATGTCAATTTGGGCATTGGTCAACCTACCTTGGTGGCCAACTTCATTCCTCGCGAAAGAGAAGTCATTCTTCAAAGCGAAAACGGCATTCTGGGCATGGGCCCAGCCCCCGCAGCTGGCGATGAAGACTTTGATTTGATCAATGCGGGCAAGCAGCCCGTCACGCTCTTGAGGGGCGGTGCATTTTTTCACCATGCCGACAGCTTTGCCATGATGCGCGGTGGCCACATCGACATCTGTGTTATGGGTGCATTTCAGGTTTCAGCCAATGGCGATTTGGCCAATTGGAGCACCGGTGAAGAGGGTGCGATTCCGGCAGTAGGGGGTGCCATGGATTTGGCGGCGGGTGCCAAAGAGACTTGGGTCATGATG
>CALPYQ020000081.1 GCA_943327965.2 Singulisphaera sp. GP187 | reverse complement strand
GGCTGGATCGTACCTGATTTGATCATTCAACATCTCAGCCCACCTACAATAGAGGGGCCAGATCTTGACGCATTGCACAATGCGCAAGGTACCCCAAAGTTAATGGATGATTTTTTATGCAAGTCACAGCTTCAATTTTCAAAGCCTACGACATTCGCGGTACTTTTCCGCGAACCCTCACTGAAGACTTGGCAGAGGCTTTGGGCAGAGCATTTGGCACCTTGGCTAAGAAAGAAAATTGCCTCACGGTAGCAGTTGGCCGCGATGGTCGTCTCAGCGGCCCCGTTTTGTCCGCTGCGCTGGTTCGTGGTCTGGTGTCTGTTGGCATCGAAGTCATCGATGTGGGCTTCACCACTACGCCACAACTTTATTTTGCAGCCAATACCCTCTGCAACAGCGGCATTCAGGTGACGGGCAGCCACAACCCCAAAGACGACAACGGTTTCAAAATGGTTTTGGGCGGCCGCGCTATTTATGGCGATGACATTCAGGCCCTCAAACACATCATTGAACATGAGTCATGGTCTTTGACCAGCGGTGGGTCGGTTCGAAATGTAGAAATTTTGCCTGCCTACATTGATCGCATTGTGTCCGGCATCCAACTGAGTCGGCCGATGAAAATTGTGGTCGATTCAGGCAACGGCATTGCCGGTGCCAGTGCGCCAGGCATCTTCAGGGCTTTGGGCTGCGAAGTCATTGAGCTCTTCAGTGAAGTGGATGGCAATTTTCCAAACCATCACCCCGACCCTAGCAAGCCTGACAATTTGAAAGACTTGATTGCAACTTTGAAAGCCACGGGCGCCGAGCTAGGCCTGGCCTTTGACGGCGATGGCGATCGTTTGGGCATCGTTACTCAAGACGGCGAAACCATTTACCCCGATCGACAAATGCAAATGTTTGCGGAAGATGTGTTGAGCCGAGTTCCTGGTGGCACCATTTTGTTTGATGTGAAGTGCTCACAGCGTTTAGCGCCAGCTATTCGGGCCGCAGGTGGTCAAGCCTTGATGTTTAAAACAGGACACTCACTCATCAAAGCCAAAATGAAGCAAATCGAAGCCGAAGGCGGTCAAGCCCCCTTGGGTGGCGAGATGAGTGGCCACATCTTTTTCAAGGAGCGCTGGTACGGTTTTGACGACGGGACTTATGCAGGTTGCCGATTGTTAGAAATTGTCAGCCGCAGCCCCGATGCCAACGCCGTATTGAAGGCCCTTCCCACCAGCTTTAGCACGCCTGAGCTCAATGTGTCTTGCCAAGAAGGCGAGCCGCATGCCCTGACCGCACAGCTACTGAAGATTGCCCCCCAACACTTTTCTGCACCTGCAGAAATATCAGACATTGACGGCTTGCGTGTCGATTGGCCAGATGGTTTTGGCCTCATTCGTGCTTCTAACACCACACCAGTTTTGGTTTTGCGTTTTGAAGGGCATACCCAAGAGGCTTTGAACCGCATCGAGCATCACATGCTGTCCTTGCTAAAAACCGTCAAGCCAGACGCTAGCTTGCAGGCCTCAGCGCACTGATTGTGCGACGCTGCCCACCGATTGATTGACTGCTGTGCGCAAGAACCTTTCGCTTGGGCTTTACAACGCATTGGTGACAATCGCGCAACCCTTCTTGCGCCAAAAACTGCGTCGCCGATCAAAAGCAGAGCCCCTTTACGGACAGTTCATTGAAGAGCGTTTTGGTCAGTACACCAAAAGCGCCCAAGAAGATTGGATTTGGATTCATGCGGTTTCTTTGGGTGAAACCAAAACCGCAGCCATCTTGTTAAATTCACTGCGCCAAACTTTTCCGGGCATGAGGTTGCTGCTAACCCATGGCACAGCAACCGGTCGAGAAGAAGGCCAAAAACTATTGCAGCCTGGCGATATTCAAGTGTGGCAACCTTGGGACTCGGCCAAAGCGGTGCGTCTTTTTTACAAAACATTCAGACCCCAAATTGGCTTGATCATGGAGACCGAGGTCTGGCCAAATTTGGTTCACTTTGCCCCCCAATTCAATGTGCCACTGGTATTGGTCAATGCACGCATGAGCGAGAAGTCAATGAACCAAGCGATGCGTTGGCCTTCATTGATGTGCAATGCCTTTCATGGCTTGAATGCTGTTTTGGCTCAAACAGAAAGCGATGCGCAACGGCTTATCAAGTTAAGTGCAAACGTCAGTGGCGTTTATGGCAATCTCAAATTTGATGCCAAACCTGATGCTACTCAAATGCAGCTTGCACAACATTGGCTGTCGTTCATGTCAACACCCGTTGTGATGTTGGCCAGCTCCCGCGAGGGAGAAGAGGCCCTGTGGTTGCAGGCTTGGCAAAACTATTGCCAGAAGCATTCAAAAGTACAACTCAATTGGTTGATCGTGCCTCGGCATCCTCAAAGGGTGACCGAGGTGGAGGCCTTGATTCAATCAAAAGGTTTCCAGGTCTCAAGACGATCGACTTGGTCGCATGACGGGCCACAGGATTCGATTCAAGCGATGGCGTCTCCAATGGGGCACATCTTCCTGGGGGACAGCTTGGGAGAGATGGCCTTGTATTACAGCCTTGCCAAGGCGGCCTTACTGGGTGGCAGTTTTGAAAAACTAGGCGGACAAAATTTAATTGAAGCAGCTGCATGTGGCTGCCCCGTAGTGATGGGACCTCACACATTTAACTTTTCGGAAGCCGCCATGGCTGCTGAAAGTTCAGGCGCTGCCTTGCGTGTTGCCAACATGGAGGCCGCTGTTGAAGCTGCTTGCAAATTGGCATTGAGCAATGAACACCATGTAGACCATACCAACAAAGCCAAACAATTTGCGCTGGCGCACGGAGGTGCAACACAACGCACTGCCGAAGCAGTGCGAGACTGTTTAAGCCGTGTTAAGGGTTCAGCAACGCATTGATGGCTGATAAATCGGCCTCAGTGAGCGTGCCAGTAGCCTGACGCAATCTCAGTTGACCCAACAAAACATCGTAACGGGCTTTGGCCAGGTCGCGTTTGGTTTGGAAAAGCTGGCTTTGGCTGTTCAGAACATCAATGTTGATTCGAACGCCAACTTGATAGCCCAATTTGTTGGCATCCAACGCGCTTTGGCTTGAGGCTTCGGCAGCTTGCAACGCATTGACTTGGCCAATGCCAGATTGCAGACCAAAGAACGCAGTGCGTGTGGCTTGGGCTACTGAACGTTCGGCAGCATCTAAATCGGAGCGCGCTTTGTGCTCTAAGGCAACGGTTTCTTTGATGCGATTTTGGGTAGCAAAGCCGGCAAACAAAGGCATATTGAAAGACAAAGTGACAGAGTTGGTGTTGGAGTCAACTTGTGTGCCAATGCCTCTGCCATTGTTGCTGTAGCGGGTGGGAGTATAGCCTGCCACCAAGTCCAAAGTAGGTTTGTGGCCTGCCTCTGCCTTGCTTGTTTCAAGTTTGGCAATGTCCAAGGCCACTCGGCTTTGAATGATGCTGGGGTTGGAGGTAGCAGATTGTTGAACCCATTGGTCCAAGCTTTGTAAATCAGGGGCAGAAAGCTTAGCTGTTGTTGCCAATGACTTGGGCTCAATGTTGTTCAAGCCCACCAATTGATTCAGTGCCAAGCGTTTGATGCGCAGGTCGTTGTCAGCGGCAATCTCTTGGGCCACCACCAAGTCAAATCGAGCTTGTGCTTCACGAGTGTCTGTGATGGTTGAAGTTCCAACTTCAAAGTTGCGTTTGGCGGCGGCCAATTGTTCGCCCACAGCCACCTTTTGGGCTTTGACAAAATCTAGGCTTTCGCGTGAGACAAGCACATCAAAATACGCTTGGCTTAAACGGACCATCAAGTCTTGCTCTGCAGCTTTGAGTTGGACTGAGGCCAATTCAAGTTGGCGTTGGCTTTGTTGATAAGTAGCAAAGTTGGCGGGACGATACAAGGGCTGCGATGCACTGAGCGTGGCCGATTTGCTTTGCGCTGAGAATGTTTGAGACGAGGCGATTGACTCAACGTCGGTTTTGTTGATGTTGGCAGACAGGCCAATACTGGGCATTAGCAAGGCTCTGCCTTGTTCCGCTTTAGCCAAGTTGGCCGTGTACTGCGATTGGGCCGATTTGTAGGTGGCATCGTAGCTGCGAGCTGTTTCAAACAATGACAACAAGCTTTGTGCCTGAGCCGTTCCCGCAAAGGCAGCAGTCAGGGCCAACGTAAGGGGTAGAAAGCGCAAATTCATGAAGTTCTTTCGAGGCAGTAGCCGTTTGCAGGAGTTGGTTTAATAAACAGGAACACTGGCATCGACTTGGCTGGACCAAGCGTTGATACCACCGCTGATGTTGGTGATGTTTTCAAAACCGTGATGTTCTAAAAACGCAGCCACCTGCATGCTGCGTCCACCATGGTGGCACAAGCAAGCGATAGGTCTTGTTTTGTCCAGCTCCATCAATCGAGCAGGAATGGTTTGCATGGGCATGATCAACACTTCACAAGCTTCAGGTGCAATGCTGGCCAATTGGCATTCCCATGTTTCACGAACATCCAAAATCAAAGGCTGTCCAACTGTGGCGGCTTCTTTGAGCCAATCGTTGAATTGGGAGGGGCTGACTTGTTGCATGTTTGTAATTCAGTGAAGTCGATGAAGATGACGCTTGCCAGAAATTAAAAGCTAAAGCGATTGTGTTCAGGGAAACCTTGTAGGCGAGGTGCCACGGTGTCCCAAGGCTCAGAAGTTTGCCATTGCTGTTCGCTTTTTCGAGTGATTACACTTGCTCGCATAACCGGATCTTCACCCACGACGGCCAACAGTCTGCCGCCCAATTTGAGCTGGTTGAGCAAATGCTGGGGAACTTCGGGAACAGAACCACTTAAAACAATGACATCAAAGGGACCATCGGCGGGCGCACCTTGACTGCCATCTGCCTGACGAACTTCGACATTGCCAATGCCTGCATTTTGCAAGTTGCTGCGCGCCATTTGTGCAATGGCAGGATCTATTTCAAAGCTCAGAACAGAAGCCGCCTGATGCGCCAAAAGGGCTGCCATATAGCCAGAGCCTGTGCCAATTTCTAAGACTTTGTCAGTGGCTTGAATGGTGGCATTTTGAAGAAAACGAGCCTCCACCTTGGGTGCCAACATGCACTGGCCCTTTGAACCCGAAGACTGAAGCGGAATTTCCATGTCGACAAAGGCCAGAGCCTTGTGAGCCAAAGGAACAAAGTTTTCGCGTTTAACAACGGACAACAAGGACAGAACTTGACCGTCCAAAACCTCCCAAGGACGGATTTGTTGTTCGATCATGTTGAAGCGAGCGGTTTCAATGTTCATTTTTACTCCAGGGGGTATCTAATTCTAACTGTCTTTATTTTAACTTCCCAAGCCCATTAATGGCTTGATTTTGGCTTGCCTTGCCAAAGTCGTTTGAGAAATTCACCCAAATCGTCCATGTAGCAATACACCACAGGCACCACCACCAGGGTCAAAAGGGAAGAAGTAATGACGCCACCAATGACGGCTTGGCCCATAGGGGCGCGTTGCTCAGACCCTTCAGTGATGGCAAAAGCAAGCGGGATCATGCCAAAAATCATGGCCAAAGTGGTCATCAGAATGGGGCGCAATCTGACCTTGGCTGCCATGAGTAGGGCCTCATTTCGGCTTAATCCAGGCACGGGCTGGCCCTTGTCGGACACGCTGCCTTCACGTGCGCGAATGGTGAAATCGACCAACAAAATGGCATTTTTGGTGACCAAGCCCATGAGCATGACCACGCCTATGACGGAGAACATGGAGAGCGTCGACTTGAATATCATCAAGGCAAGCACCACCCCAATCAGTGTCAAGGGCAAGGACGTCATGAGGGCCAGAGGTTGCAAAAAGCTTTTGAATTGACTGCCCAAAATCATGTAGATGAAGATGATGGCCATCATCAGTGCAGTCAACGCATATTGAAACGATTCATTCATGCTTTTGGTAGAGCCGCCAAATTGGTAACGGTAGCCAGGGGGCCAAGCGGTGGCCTCCAAAACTTTTCGAATGTCGGCGGAAATTTCGCCAGCCGATCTGCGCGACGCATTGGCATTGACAGAAACCTCGCGCATGAGGTCTCGGCGGTTGATTTGATTGGAGCCGGAGGTTTCTTCAACCGATGCAATTTGGCCAAGTCGAACCGTTTTGGTGGTGCCATCGGCGGAGGGAAGGTTGAATGGAATGCGTTCTAGGTCTTGAGGGCTGTTGCGAAACTCTGGTGCCAAGCGCACATTGACAACATATGTTTGGTCATCAGGGGCGCGCCAATTGACGACAGTTTGACCTGCAACCAAGGTGCGCAGTGAACCTGAAACCGGAGCCACACTGAGACCCATCTCTGACGCTGATTCACGCTTGAGCTTGATGGCAATAGAAGGCTTGTTGGGTTTGACGCTGGAGTCCAGGTCGACCAAGCCAGGAATGTTCCGAACTTGTTCCAAGATTTTGAGTGTGAGCCGTTCAAGCTCACGTTGGTCTGGGCCTTGAATTGAAAAATCAATTTGTTTATTGCCGCCCACGGAATCCAAGGTGCCAACGTGTGTGACCGTGATACCTGCAACTTGGGCCATTCGCTGCCGCAACAAAACAGAAATGTCTTCAACACTTCTTTGGCGTAACTTTCGATCAACCAAACGAATGTAGATGCTGGCGTTGTTTTTGCCCTGTGCATTGGGCGTATTGATGCCCGTGAGTGTGTATTGAACTTCAGGAAACTCTCGCACAATTTGCTCAACTTGCTTGGCTTTGAGCGCCGTCGTTTCTAAGGACGTCCCAACGGGCGTTTGAAAATTCAAACTGGTTTCAGAGTAGTCGCCTTTTGGAATAAATTCAGTTCCCAACAGCGGCACCATCAAAACGCTGCTGATGAAAACACCGACGGCCAATGCCAGCGTCGATTTTTTGTGGTCTAGCGCCCACGCCAGCATCGCTTGATATTTGTCTGCCAAGCGCTCGGTTTGTTGATCGAACCAATGCGTCACTCGGCCAATGCTGCGGTCGTAAAAATGGGTTGAGGATTTGGGGTCCTTGACTTGATTGCCCGACATGTGAATGCTGGGGTCGTGCCACACACTCGAGAGCATGGGGTCGAGTGTAAAACTGACAAACATGGAGATCAGAACAGCGGCTACGATGGTGATGCCAAATTCGTGGAAGAACTTGCCAATGATGCCTTCCATGAATCCGATGGGCAGAAACACGGCCACGATGGACAAGGTTGTGGCCAGTACGGCCAGGCCAATCTCTTCGGTTCCAACCAATGCAGCT
>CALPYQ020000080.1 GCA_943327965.2 Singulisphaera sp. GP187 | reverse complement strand
TTGTCACAAAGTGCGTTGGGCCAAGACAAAGCCTTCATGGATGCCAAAGTGACCACTGCACGTTTCTATGCCGATCATTTGTTAAGCCGCGCCCCGGGCGTGCGCGACAGCATTGTGGATGGTGCAAAGTGCGTGACAGAGCTTTCGCTTGAAGCTTTCTAAAATCAATCAAACTATTTGCCTTTTCGTCCTTTCGAATCTCATTCCACTGGAGACTGCATGTCTAAATTGCCCGCTGTACTGGCCCATTTGCCTTTTCCGGTCATCGCCTCACCTTTGTTCATCATCAGCAATCCCAAGCTGGTCATTGAGCAATGCAAAGCGGGCGTGGTGGGTTCTATGCCTGCCTTGAATGCCAGGCCTGCAGCGCAATTGGAAGAGTGGTTGATCGAGATCACTGAAACTTTGGCGGCCTACAACAAAGCCAACCCTGACAAGCCCGCTGCGCCTTTTGCCATCAACCAAATTGTGCACAAAAGCAACGACCGCTTAGAGCACGACATGGCCTTGTGCGTCAAATACAAGGTGCCGATCATCATCACCTCTTTGGGTGCGCGTGAAGACATCAACCAAGCCGCACACAGTTATGGGGGCGTGGTGTTGCATGACATCATCAACAATAAATTTGCCCACAAAGCCATTGAAAAAGGCGCAGATGGTCTGATTGCGGTGGCTGCTGGTGCTGGCGGTCATGCGGGTGAAAAAAGCCCGTTTGCCTTGATCCAAGAAATTCGCCAATGGTTCGATGGCCCCATCGCTTTGTCGGGTTCCATTGCAACTGGCGATGCCGTGTTGGCAGCGCAGGCGATGGGCGCTGACTTTGCCTACATTGGTTCTGCCTTTATTGCCACACACGAAGCGCGTGCTGCTGATGACTACAAACAAGCCATTGTGGATTGCAATTCCGATGACATTGTTTATAGCAATTTGTTCACGGGTGTGCATGGCAATTATTTGGCACCGTCTATCAAGGCGGCTGGCCTTGATCCTGCCAACTTGCCTGTGTCCGATCCATCGGCCATGAACTTTGGTGGCGATGCCAAAAAAGCATGGAAAGACATTTGGGGTTGCGGTCAGGGAATTGGTGCCGTTAACGCCATTCTCAGTACGGCGGAACTGGTTGCCAGACTCAAGCAAGAGTACGCTCAGGCGCGTGCTCGCTTAACGCTTTCTTAAACCGCATCCGTTTGTGAAGACAGAGCGGTCAGAACTCATTGACCTGTTAAAGGTCTGTGCCTGCATTCTGATCGTTTGGCACCATCTGGCGCTGTACAGCCCTATGGCTGTGGTTGCATCAGAATGGTTTCCAAGCATTGAAGATTTTTTATTGGCGCATGGCCTTTTTGCCGTTCAGGTTTTCTTGGTGGTTGGCGGTTACCTCAATGCCAAATCTTTTTCCAGACTTTTGTCGGGTGACGAATTTAAACCCTTGCCACGCATATGGGCGAGATACATGCGATTGGCCATTCCACTGTTCGTGGCGCTTTCATTTGCTGTGCTTGTGACGGCTGCTGTCAGACCATTTTTTGATCACACGTCGCTCTCTGCTTCGCCTTCGCCATTGCAAGTTTTGGCGCATATTTTTTTGTTGCAAGATGTACTCTATTTGGAGGCGTTTTCGGCCGGTGTTTGGTATGTTGCCATTGACTTTCAGTTGTTTGCCATTGCCATTGCATGTGCATGGTTAGCGCATGCATGGCAGCGTTTTGTGGGCACTGGTTCAGTTGTTCGCAAAGCATTGTTTTTATGGGCAGCGCTAACGCTGGGTTCTATCTTTGTTTGGAACTTAAATCCGCTAGGCGAAATCTGGGGCACCTATTTTTTTGGCGCTTATGGATTGGGTTTGTGTGTCGGCAGTTGGCGCTTTGCGAACCTGCGCGTCAATCACTCGATTTTGAGCTTCCTGATTGCTTTGATTGGCGTGATCGCCTTCTTGTATCAACCCAGAGAAAGACTTGCAGTCGCATTGGGCGCTGCTTTTTTGTTGTGTCTTTATGAAGCCAAAGATAGCCCGCCCATTGAGTTTTTGAAGATCAGCTGGCTTCGTGAGTTTTCAAATGCTTCTTATGCTATTTTTCTGATCCACTTCGGCGTCAGCTTGGTCATTAGCGCGCTGGTCTTTAATTTTGGGTCAGAGAATATTCCCATCAATTTGATGGGTTTGTTCATTTCTTTTGCGGCGTCTGTTTGGCTAGGGCGCTTGATTCAATTGCACATTGAAAGCAAGCCGCCCAGCTTGCAGCGAGTGCTTCAATGGGCGGCACTGTTTGCCGCCAGCAGTGCAGCCGCCATGTGGCTCAGTTAGCCGTCAGTGCTTGGCTTTCGTTCACCTTGCCTTGAATGTAGGCCAGCGCGGCTTCTACTTGGTCAATCAAAATGAGACACAGGTCGCCTGGTGCTAAGCGCGCCAGAGCAGTGTCGATGGCATTGAACTCACCTTGAATGTCTTGAACATGGGTGGTGCGCGAAGCACCATTCAGGCCTTCTCGGAGGAGTTGAATCACTTCACCATCGCTGCGACCACGTTGACAGGCATCTTGATACAAGATGACTTCATCAAAGGCCGTGCCCAATATTTGGGTTTGGTCGCGAATGTCTTGGTCACGCCGATCGCCGGCACCGCTGATGACAACCACACGTTTGGCAGCAGGCATGTTGTCGACGGCATGCACCAGGGCTTGAATGGCGTCTGGATTGTGTCCGTAATCGGCAATGAGGGTGGCACCTTTGTAATCAAACAAATTGAAACGGCCGGGCACACCCTGAATGTCGCTGATGAACGTGGCCAAGCCTTGAGCAACGGTTTCCCAAGGTACATTGACTGCCCACGCAGCACCGACAGCGGCTAAAACATTTTCGGTTTGAAAACCAATCTGTCCTTGGCGCGTGAGAGGAACTTCACTCAGGGGAATACGGAAAGACTTCTTGCCCTGTTGTGCAACGATGTCGCCGTTTTGGGTGTAGACCACACGTTTGCCTTGCGCACGGTGCGTGGCCAAAACAGGGTGGTGAGGGTCCAGTGCAAAAAAGGTGACATTGCCAGGACACATGTTGGCCATCATGGCCACTTGTGGGTCTGCTGCATTGAGAACGGCCATACCATCTGGCGCCACATTGAGCACAATGACGCGCTTCAAAACCGACAGGTCTTCCAGGGTGGTGATGTAGTTCAAGCCCAAATGATCGCCAGCACCCATGTTGGTGACAACCGCCACTTGGCATCGATCAAAGGCGAGTCCCTCACGCAATAAACCGCCTCTGGCAGTTTCGAACACTGCGGCATCAACGTCGGGGTGCATGAGGACATTGCGCGCACTGCGTGGTCCGCTGCAATCGCCATCGTCAATTTGACGCCCATTGACGTAGACACCGTCGGTGTTCGTCATGCCAACCCTTAAGTGATTGGCCCTCAAAAGGTGCGCAGTCAGTCTGACCGTGGTGGTTTTGCCGTTGGTGCCTGTGACCGCAATGATGGGTATGCGGCCGTTGTCGCCATTGGGAAACATGTGGTCAATGACCGCCTTGCCAACATTACGACCTTTGCCAAATGAGGGGCTGATGTGCATGCGCAAACCGGGCGCAGCATTGACTTCAACAATACCGCCATTTTGTTCTTCAAGCGGCTTGAGAACAGATTCGCACACCACGTCGACGCCGCAAATATCGACCCCGACCATTTGGGCAGCGGCCACAACTCGGGCAGCCACTTCGGCATGAACATCGTCCGTGACGTCAGTGGCGGTGCCACCCGTGGACAGATTGGCGTTGTTTCTTAAGATGACTCGACGACCTTTTTCGGGAACCGAATCTGGTTGGAGGTCTTGCAACTTGAGGCGCCCAATGGCAATGTCATCAAATTTAATTTTGGTGAGCGAGGTGGAGTGACCATCGCCACGTCGGGGGTCTGCGTTGACTTTGTCAACCAACTCGCGAACTGTGTGAGTGCCATCGCCCACCACCAAGGGGGGCTCACGCCTGGCCGCTGCCACCAATTTGTTGCCAACCACCAGCAAGCGGTAGTCGCTGCCGGGTAAGAATTTTTCGACCAAGACTTCGCCGTAACGCGCAGCAGTTTCGTAAGCTTGATTGAAAAGATCGCGCTCCACAATGTTGACCGTCACACCTTTGCCCTGGTTGCCGTCTTGGGGCTTGACCACCACTGGCAAGCCAATGCTGAGGGCTATTTGCCAAGCGTCTTCTAGGTCTTTGGCGGGGCGTCCTAAGGGCACCGGTACACCTGCCGCCAGCAACAATGACTTGGTGAGGTCTTTGTCTTGTGCAATCGATTCTGCAATGGCACTGGTGGTGTCTGTTTCAGCGGCTTGAATGCGTCGTTGTTTGGAACCCCAACCAAATTGCACCATGCTGCCTTCAGTCAGGCGTCGATACGGAATACCTTTAAGGACTGCGGCATCGACAATGGAGCCAGTGGAGGGCCCTAACCTGACATCTTCGTCTAAATCACGCAGTTCGGCCAAAGCCTGGTTCAGATCAAAAGGCGATTGTGTTTGAACGGCTGTGCAGAGTTTTTCGGCCCAACTGAGCGCCAAGCGGCCCACGGCTTCTTCGGTGTATTGAACAGCAACCTGAAAAATACCTTCTTCTTGTGTGGCCGTGGTGCGGCTGAAGGTGACGGGACAGCCAGCCTGATTTTGCAAACTGATGGTGATTTTTTCGAGCGCGTGTGCCAAGCTGGCAGGTTGACCAGGGCGGGAGCCTTCTAAGGGACCCACCGCTGGAAAAATGCGACGCAATTGTTTTTCGAAATCATTGCCCGGTAGCATGCCGCACTCATGGGGCTGACAGCTGACGATGGCCTCGATGCTGGTTTGCCTGCTCCAAAGGTTGGGGCCTCGCAAAGCTCGAATTCTTGAAACTTCCATGAATCAGTTTTCCTGGTTTGAGGCGAAGTCTAAGGCTCAGTGAGAGCCGGGACTTTGGCCAAAACTTTTGATGCCAGCTCGAATTAAGTCTGTGTTGATGCCAAGCGACCAAGCTGCTGCAGAGGCTGCCAAAACTTCGGCACACTTGATGAATTGATTTTTGAACAATTTGTCAATGGCGGGGAGTTGACGGTTGAGTGCATCAATTTCGTGATCGCCTTGGGCCAAGACCAAATGATTTTTACGCCAAAAAGCGACACGGCCATTTTCGCTGCGGTGCTTGACAATGAGGGGGTTGTCTTCTGAACTAGCGAAGTAGGTCACTTCGCCATCGCAGTATTGGGCCAGATTGGCCACATCGGCATCGTCGGCATTGAGCACAGCCATGCCGTTTGGCAAAACCACATCCATTTGGGTACGGACCACATTGGGCATTTGCTCGTCACTGTGGATGTACAGGTCTTGTAAGCCTTCAGCTTTGGGCATGGCGGTAATGACACCCACCAAGCATCGATCGTAGGGGAGGCCCTCTGCCAGCAGGTGTCTGGCGGTGGTTTCAAACACTGCCGCCTCCACCGAGCGGTTGATGAGCAAGCGCTGCGCAGACTCCCACTCCATGCCATTTTGGTTTTGCAAACAACGTTGGCCTAAAAACAAACCCTTGGCGGAGGACAAGCCTGTTTGGAGGCCTTGCAAATGCAAGAGCCAAGCAATGAGGTGAGAGGTGCCGGTGGTATTTTCTTGGCCAATGACACCGACCACTGGAATGCGCGGTTCTGAATCTGGCGCAAAAAGATGCGCGGCAATAGCCTGTCCTACAGGACGGGGTTTGCCGGTGGCAGGTTTGAGGTGCATGAGTAAGCCTGGGCCTGCATTGACTTCAACAATGGCGGCGCCTTGGCCTTTCATGGGCTTGGAAATGTCCTGGGCGACCAAGTCAACCCCCGCAATGTCGAGGCCCACAATTCGTGCTGCCAAAGCCGCAAGCTCGGCCACATCGGGGTGAACCAAATCTGTGACGTCCATGGCCATGTTGCCAGTTCTCATGACCAGCACATGGCGGTCTTTTTCGGGAATGCTGCTACCTGTCAAACCTTGGCGTTGCAATTCCAAAACCGCAGTGCTGTGATCTTTCAGTCGAATGGTGTCAAGTGGAAAATCCTCCTCTTCGCCGCGACGGGGATCAGAATTGATTTGGCTTTCGATGAGTTCTTCAACCGTGTGAATGCCATCGCCCACAATGCTGGCCACTTCGCCTTTGTTGGCGGCCACAACTTTGCCACCTACTACCAGCAAGCGATGTTCATCGCCCAAGATGTGTCGCTCAACCAAGACATCGCTGCCTTCGGCTTCTGCCAAATGGTAGGCCGCCTCAATTTCGGCTTGTGTGCGCAACTCCAGGGAAACGCCCCGGGCGTGATTGCCGTCAACGGGTTTGACGCAAACGGGCAGACCAATGTCTTGGGCGGCTTCCCATGCCTCTTGGGGGGAAGAAACGTTGCGTCCTTCAGGAACAGGAACACCGCAATTGGCCAGCAGGCTCTTGGTGAGGTCTTTGTCTTTGGACACGCCCTCGGCAATGGCGCTGGTTTGGTCGGTTTCGGCCGTCCAGATACGGCGCTGGTTGGCGCCATACCCAAGCTGCACCAAATTGCCATCGTTGAGGCGAATGGCGGGAATATTGCGCTCGGCGGCGGCATCGACAATGCAAGCAGTGCTGGGGCCAATGCACAAACGGTCCACCATTTGGGTGAGGTCGGCGATGACTTGCTTGACAGGGAAGGGGCGGTTTTCGATGGCAGCCATGACCAAATCGCGAGCGGCTTGAAGGGCTGCACGGCTGACGGTTTCGTTGCGAGTGCGAATGACCACCTTGTAAATTCCGCGAGGGCCGGCTTCGCGGGCTTTGCCAAAACCGGTTTGCATGCCTGCACGGTTTTGCAACTCCAAGGCCACGTGTTCCATGATGTGACCCGGCCAAGTGCCCTCAGCCAATCTTTGCAAGAATCCACCGCGCTCACCCACACTGCAGCGATGTTCTACAAGGCCGGGGAGCATTTCTTGGAGTCGCTCGTTGAAGCCAGGCAGGGTGTTGGAGGGGCAGTCTTCCAAGTCACCAATGTCGATCCATGCTTCCATGACGGGACGGTAAGTCCAGATGTTGGGACCCTTGAGGTGGGTCATTTTTAAAAATTTGATATCTTTAGAACTCATTTCCGCGCGCCTGACGATTCTGAGCGATGGCACGGGTCGATTCGTGTCCGGGGATACAATGACCGGCCAGTTGCAGCACTGGCAATGATCGTCTGATAAACAAGGTGCATGGGCTGTGTCCTGGCCGCTTCTTTTGCTGTTTTTGTTTGCCGCCA
>CALPYQ020000079.1 GCA_943327965.2 Singulisphaera sp. GP187 | reverse complement strand
GTTAAGCGCTGGCGTTGTTTGGCTCCATTTTCAATGGCAAAACGAACGGCATATCGTGCTGAGAAATCACATGCAACAAGATGCCAGAGCCTTGATGGAAACCATGGTCCATGATCTGAAACGATCTAATTTTCAGGCAACGATGCCCAACAACAGTCCTGGCAACTCTGGTCAGTGTCCTTCTGATTTTTGCGGTCTCCCCGAAGACTTTGAAATCAGTCAACAACACATACTTTTTAGTCTGGACAGAAACGCCAACGGCATTAAAAACAACAATGAGTGCAGCGGCTTTCGGCGCAATGGCAAAGATCTACAAACCAAAACTTCTTGCAAACCTGTGGTCTGGACCACGATGAATGATTCCAATAATCTGCAAATTTTAGAACTCAATTTTCGCATTGAATGTGATGACAGCCCTGGCTCACTGGGCCATGTTGTTGCTGTTGCCATGCGCTTTCAATCTAGCACTGAGAAGACGCCTCAATCTGTTCAACGCTTGATTCGATTGCGCAATCACAACATGCATGTGGGCTCTACAGACATTGCATGCGGTGCTAACAATTGATGAGCCCACAAACCGGTATGGCCACGCTCATAGCCACCAGCACTTTGCTGTTGATGACAAGCTTGTGGGGTTGGTTGAGTTTCAAATCTGTCATGTCTGAAACCATTCGAAGTCAACATAAAATGTTTGCCGCACAGGCCCTGTCAGCCAGCGAAGCATTGCTAGAGACTGCGTTGGCCTACACAGAAAGCACTTATGTTCAATTCGGCGCCTTGGCTGACAGCACGCTTTGGTCAATCGCAAGCCCACAAGATTGCCTGCCCCACCTGCCCAGTAGCCAATGGCAATGCCTCAAATTGCCCTTAGAACGCCTGTCGCTTCCCGATGGAATTGACATTGACAAATCAAACGTCCGGCTGTTTCGCGACCCTCTCAATGCGCCTCACAAAGTCATCGTCGCCACCGAAATCACCTTTGACATCACGCATCCAGGCTATGGCAGTCGCTCAACTGTGCAACAAGCACTGTTTGTGCCTGTGCACGCCACAGGCAGCACATTCAATCCAGCACTTTGGCCAGTAGGCATTGACCCGAGTCGCGTTCAGCGCATTGCTGGCTCATGGAAGAACGCAGGAAATTGAACTTGAAAAACTCTCTTCCAACCGATGTCACTCGCGGATTCACCATGATTGAAGCGCTGCTGGCCAGTGCTTTGCTGGCCATTGGTTTGGCCGCCTCAGTTCGACTCAGCATGGCCAGCATGCAGGCCACACAATCAAGTCAAAACCTCGACACAGCCAGCGCAATGGCCCAAGACTTGAGCGAGTGCTGGGGCGTTCAAACGCCGCTTTGTGTTCAGCAATTTGAAAGCAATTCTGCTGTGACTGAACCTCCCAATGGCGTTGCCGCCCGTTTTTCTCGCACCTGGACAGAAACAGACATCGCGGTCCAAGGTGCACCGCTAGGCAGCCTCAAAGAGTTGCGCATCAAAGTCACATGGATTCAAGACGATCAAACGGCCCAATCGGTCTGGGTAAAAAGGCGCGCCCAAACACCTTCCTGGGTGGGTTCTTAAATGTCGTATCCTTGCCGTTTTCGGCTCCAATTATTTTCGAGATCCTTTTTTCACATGGTCACTAGCCCCTTCATGCAAAAAGCCTTGGACCTGGCAGAACAGGCCCTTCGCATCACTTCGCCCAACCCCCGTGTGGGATGCGTCATTGTGAGTGCGCAAGGCCATGTGGTGGGTCAAGGCCATACCCAACGTGCTGGGGGGCCGCATGCCGAAATAGTAGCGCTGCAAGATGCCGCTAGTCGCAACCTCTCGGTTGAAGGTGCCACGGTTTATGTCACCTTGGAGCCATGCGCCCACCATGGCAAAACTGGCCCCTGCTGCGATGCTTTGATCAAAGCCAAAGTTGCCAAAGTGGTCATTGCCATGGTAGATCCCAACCCATTGGTGGCAGGCAAGAGCATCGACAGACTGAAAGCTGCCCAGATTGAAGTCGAACTGGGCGATGGCGCCGCAGCATCAGCGGCCCTGAACCCTGGCTTTTTGAGCCGCATGACCCGTCAAAAACCTTGGGTCAGAATGAAGATTGCAGCAAGCTTAGACGGCCAAACTGCCTTGCAAAATGGCCAGAGTCAATGGATCACCGGGCCCGAGGCGCGTGCCGATGGCCATGCTTGGCGTGCACGTGCTTGCGCCATCCTCACTGGCATTGGCACGGTCCTGGAAGACAACCCCCTCCTAGATTTACGCCTTAGCCCGCATACCGACTCACCCCCCAGAATGCCGCACTTGGTCATTGTGGACAGTCGGCTAGACACGCCCCTCGATGCGCGTTTGTTTGAACACACCCGGCCCGACTCAGCCACACCGCGGCAAGTTTGGATTTATGCGGCCATCGACAACCCAGACAAGCGTGCGGCATTAGAAGCAAAAGGCGCTCACGTCAGCCTGCTACCCAACCCCCAAGGCAAGGTCGACCTGAAAGCCCTGCTCCACGACTTGGCGCGTCGCGAAGTCAACGAGTTGCACGTCGAAGCGGGCCATAAGCTCAACGGATCCCTGATTCGAGAAGGCTGTGTTGACGAAGTATTGCTGTACCTTGCCCCCCAAATGCTAGGGCTGGGTCAGGGCATGGCTCAATGGGGTCCGTTAGACAACTTATCTCAAGCCTTGCGCCTTGAATTCAAGGAAACATCGCTAATCGGCAAAGATTTGCGGGTTTTAGCCAGCGTCTTGGCCTAAATCGCCCCAATCCCTGCGAAAATACGCGCCATGTTTACCGGAATCATCACCGGCGTGGGGCGTATCGCCGCCCTCCACGACCTGGGCAGCTCTTTAAGCCATGGCAAGCGACTCACTCTCGAGGTACCCGCAGGCTACCTGGACGACGTCGGCTTGGGTGACAGCATTGCCATCAACGGCGCATGCATGACCGTCACATCGTTCGATGTGGCCACGCACCAATTCACCATCGACATCTCAGCAGAGTCACTCGACAAAACCTGCGGCCTGGACAAATTGGGCAAAGTCAATTTAGAAAAGGCCTTGCGTGCACATGACCGCTTGGGCGGCCACATTGTGTCTGGCCACGTTGATGGCATTGGCAAAGTGACCTATTTCGCACAAGTTGGCGAAAGCTGGGAATTGAAAATTCTCTCCCCTGCCACCATGGGCAAGTACTTGGCCTACAAAGGCTCTATCACTGTCAATGGCGTCAGCCTCACCGTGAACAGTGTCATTGACTTGGCAGAGGGCTGCGAATTCAGCATCAACCTCATTCCCCACACTGTTGAAAACACGGCGCTGGGTACTTTGCAAGCAGGCAGTCCTGTCAACTTAGAAATCGATTTAATTGCGCGTTATGTTGAACGCATGCTCAACAACGATGCATCCGCCATCTCAGCTGCCGCTGCTTTCAAAGCAGCCTCCCCACATTGAAAGAAGTGACATGAGCACAGATTCTGGTCGTCCATTGACACCTGTCCAAATTTCTCCCGTCGAAGACATCGTGGCCGACATGCGCGCAGGCCGCATTGTCATCATGGTGGACGATGAAGATCGCGAAAACGAAGGTGACTTGCTAGTTGCCTCCGATCACGTTACGGCGGAGGCCATCAATTTCATGGCCAAGTATGGCCGCGGACTCATTTGCTTAACGCTCACACGCGAACGTTGCGAACATCTCAAATTGCCACCCATGGCCGCAAGCAATGGTACGGTTTACAGCACCGCCTTCACCGTTTCCATTGAAGCGGCCGAAGGTGTGACGACCGGTATTTCTGCGGCCGATCGTGCCTTGACCGTCAAAACCGCCGTCGCTGCCAACGCCACCGCCAAAGACTTGGTTCAACCCGGTCACATTTTCCCCTTGCAAGCAGTCGACGGTGGCGTCTTGATGCGTGCAGGTCATACCGAAGCCGGTTGCGATTTGGGTGTCATGGCAGGCTGCAGTGCTTCTTCTGTCATTTGCGAAATCATGAAGGACGATGGCACCATGGCGCGCTTGCCTGACCTGCAAATTTTTGCAGCCGAGCACGGCCTCAAAATTGGCACCATTGCCGACCTCATTGAATACCGCAGCCGAACCGAATCTTTGGTTGAAAAAGTCGGTACGCGTGTTTTGCAGACGGCTCACGGCGAGTTCACCGCGCACGCTTTTAAAGACAAGCCTAGCCAGTCATTGCACTTGGCCTTGGTCAAAGGCAACTGGAGTGCCGACACCGAAGTGCCCGTTCGCGTGCACGAACCCTTGTCGGTATTTGATGTGCTTGAGGTGGGTCGCAGAATGCACTCGTGGAGTTTGGAAAACAGCTTGGACTACATCAACAAGCAAGGACAAGGTGTTGCCGTCTTGCTCAATTGCGGCGAAAGCGCTGAACAACTCTTGGCGCAATTTGAAGGCCGAGCACGCTCTGCACAAGCACCCAACCGAAGCAAAATGGATTTGCGCACCTATGGCGTGGGCATTCAAATTGTTCGCGAGTGCGGCGTCAACAAAATGAAACTCATGGGCCAACCCCGACGCATGCCCAGCATGGCGGGTTATGGCGTTGAGGTCACTGGCTACATCCCAAAGGAATAATCATGCAAGGCGCTGACAAAGGCATTGAACAAGAATTAGACGGCACAGGCCTGCACATTGGCATTGTGCAAGCCAGGTTCAACGAAGGCATCACCAACGCATTGGCGGTGGCTTGTATTCGTGAACTGGAAGATTTGGGTGTGCACGACATCGACCATGTGTTGGTCCCTGGTGCACTGGAAATTCCCATTGCATTGCAGGCCATGGCCGAGCGCGGCGAATACGATGCCTTGGTGGCGTTGGGCTGCATCATTCGCGGCGAAACTTACCACTTTGAATTGGTGGCCAATGAATCGGGCGCTGGTGTAAGCCGCATTTCTTTGGACTACAACGTGCCCATTGCCAATGCCATCTTGACCACAGAAAACTTAGAACAAGCCATTGCACGTCAGACCGAAAAAGGTCGCGATGCGGCCCGTGTGGCGGTCGAAATGGCCATGCTGTTAGAAGATTTGTCTTTGAGTGACGACGATTTGGACGACGAGGAATTGGCATGAGCGAGTTGCCTGAAAATTCTCCGGCTATCGCCACCAAAGGCGCCAAAGCTTCAAGCAGAAAACCTGGCAAATCGGCCAGCAAATCGGCACGCAGTCGTGCGCGCGAGTTTGCATTGCAAGCGCTGTATCAAGTCTTGGTTGGTAAAAACGAAGCAGCCGACATCGATGTATTCACTCGCGATTTGTCTGGTTTTCACAAGGCCGATTCAGCGCATTACGATGCCCTGCTTTACGGTTGCTCAGAACAAGCCGCCGACTTGGACAAACTAATTCTGCCTTTGCTCGATCGCAGCATGGCTGAAATTTCGCCCATTGAACATGCCGCCATGTGGATCGGCACTTATGAGATGAAACATTGCCTAGATGTACCATGGCGCGTGAGCTTGAACGAGTGCATTGAACTGGCCAAAGAATTTGGCGGCACCGATGGCCACAAATATGTGAACGCTGTGTTGGAAGGCTTGGCACCTCACCTGCGTCCTCATGAAGTTCAAGCCGACCGACAGGCTGGCCGCGCACGCGAATGAAAGCTGTATTCACCTTTCCTATTCGAATTTACTGGGAAGACACCGACGCGGGTGGCATTGTGTTTTACGCCAACTACTTGAAGTTTTTTGAACGTGCCCGCACCGAGTGGTTGCGCTCGTTGGGCGTTGAACAGCAATCTCTCAAAGATGAAAGTGGCGGCATCTTTGTCGTCAGTGAAACACAGCTTAAATATTTTTCGCCCGCACGCTTAGACGATTTGCTGGAGGTCACAGCGCAAACAGCGGAGTCTGGTCGTGCCAGCTTGGTCCTAACCCAGCAGGCGTGGCTCAACGCTGCAGGTCAACGCAAATTGTTAGCCGAAGGCACCATTCGAATTGGCTGGGTAGACAGCCACACCATGAAACCAGGCCGCATTCCGGCCAAGATTTTGGAAGCACTTCAATGAACCAAGACATGTCCATCCTTCATCTGGTATTGAACGCCAGTTTCGTTGTGCAAGCCGTCATGGTCATTCTGATGGCCATCTCGATTGCCAGCTGGGCTGCCATTGTGCGCAAGCTGACTGCCATCAAACGCATTCAAACATTGAATGAAGAGTTTGAGCAACAGTTTTGGTCTGGCACCAGTTTGAATGACCTCTTTTCTGCGGCGGTACAAAACGCCAAATTGGCGGGCCCTATGGAACGTATCTTTGCCAGTGGTATGCGCGAGTATCAGAAGCTGCGCGAACGTCGCATTTCAGATCCAGGCACTTTATTGGATGGTGCACGCCGCGCCATGCGTGCCAGCTTCCAGCGAGAAATGGACGTGGCCGAAGCGCAGCTGTCTTTCTTGGCCTCTGTGGGTTCAGTCTCACCCTATGTCGGATTGTTTGGCACGGTCTGGGGCATCATGCATGCCTTTACCGGCTTGGCCAGCATGCAACAAGTCACATTGGCCACTGTCGCACCGGGCATTGCAGAGGCCTTGGTGGCCACCGCCATTGGTTTGTTCGCAGCCATACCAGCGGTTGTTGCTTACAACCGATTTGCACGCGACATCGATCGCGTTGCCATCAAGTTGGAAACCTTCATTGAAGAGTTCTCTAACATTTTGCAAAGAAGTTTAGGCGGCACAGCAAGTGCGGGCGCAAGCAACACGGCTGGCTCACATTTGTCGGCTTCTGGTCACTGATCTTTAGGGAGCAAGCCATGCCTGCTGTTTCGTCACGCGGCCGCGGTCGTCGCACCATCAATGAAATCAACATGGTGCCTTTCATCGATGTGATGTTGGTGCTGCTCATTATTTTTATGGTGACAGCGCCCATGATCACACCAAGCATGGTGGACTTGCCCAGTGTGGGAAAAGCTGCCAAGCAGCCCGATCAAGTCATTCAAATTGTGGTTCAAAAAGATGACAGCCTAGAGATGGTCAACGACAGTAAAACCCAGAAGACCAATTTGGACAACTTGGCTAACAGTGTTCGAGTCGCCCAAACGGGGCAGGCCAATTCAGCAGTGGTGATCAGTGCCGATCGCAATGTGAAATACGAAACAGTGGTCAAGGTCATGGACACTTTACAGCGCGCTGGTATTCAGCGTGTTGGACTTTCAGTGCAGTTGGCGCCCTGAATTGGCACCCTGATTTAAAAATTGTTAACCGTGACTATTTTTCCGCCTCTTTGATTGC
>CALPYQ020000078.1 GCA_943327965.2 Singulisphaera sp. GP187 | reverse complement strand
GCTGCCACCCAACCGGCTTTGTAGCCAAAAGAGTGAAAGAACGGATTCACAATGAGGTAGCGATCGTCTTGCTGCAAGCCCACCACGCGGCCCCAAGCACTGAAGGCGCGAATGGTTGGTCCATGTGCAGCCATGACACCTTTGGGCCGGCCAGTGGTACCCGAAGTGAACATCAAATCGGCTGTGCTATTTTCAGTCAGGTTGGCAATTCGGCCAGTGACTTTGGACTGTGCATCGGGTGTGGCCGCTTGTAAAAATTGAAGCCAATCCATGTCCTGAGGTGCAGCATTGGTGGGCTTTAAACCCTCACGCAAAACCACCACATGTTGCAGGGTTTGGGGGCGAATGCCTTCCAACATGCGCGGGTAGTATTGGCCCAAAAAATCACCAATGCTGAACAGAACTTTGGCCTGACTTCGGTCCAAGATATCAACAGCCTCAGGACCTTTCATTCGCGTATTCAAAGGCACCATGACAGCGCCTGCGGCGTGGATGCCACAAGCTGCCAAGATCCATTCAGAAATATTGGGCGCCCATATAGCCACACGATCGCCGGCCTCAACACCTAGCGCAATCAGTGACGCTGCCACGGCTTGACTCTTTTGCCACAAACTGGCGTAGTCGATGTGGATGGCGCCATCAATGATGGCGTCCCGCTTGGGGTACCTCAAAGCCGCTTGCGCAATCATGGCAGGCAATGTGCTTGGCAAATTGGTTTGCGGTGCCCAACGGTCATCCGCGGTGGACTTGGATGCCAGTTCGGCGTGTGGCAAGGTCATTTGAAAATTTACTCCGGAAATTTGAGGCGAAGGTGTGTGCTGGTTGGCACGGCTTGGCACGCCAATGTCCATGACTTGGCCAAGTCTTTGGCATCCAGCACATCGTTGTGCCGTAAGTGCACACTGCCTTCAATCACTTGACACATGCACGAGGCGCACATGCCCGCTTGGCATGAAAAGGGCAAGTTGAGTTTGACGCGTTGGGCGGCTTCCAGAATGGTCTCTTGACCGCCGCATTCGATGGTGTGCACCTGCCCATCTATGGCGATGACAACTTGTGCTTCGTCCACAGCATCAGCACGTGGTGCTTCGTTTTGACGCGCTGTTTGCGCAGCCGCCAATTCAACTTCATCGGGCAAAGAGACAAAGCGCTCGACATGAATGTCTGCTTCCGCCATGTTCACGCTGTTCAAGGCTTGAACTGCTGCATCCATGAAAGGTCCTGGCCCACAGATAAATGCTTGTGCATGCGCCTGGGGTCTGGCGAATTCGGCCAATTGTTCAACCGAGGGAATGCCTTGCACGGAATCCAACCAATGGACGACCTGCAACCTTTGGGGATGCGCCTTGGCAAGCGCATTCAGGGCGTCTCGAAAGATGACGGATTTTTCATCGCGATTGGCATAAAGCAATGTGATGCGCGCTGAAGATTGGGCGAGTGCATGTCGCAAAATAGAAAACACGGGCGTGATGCCGCTGCCGCCTGCCATCAGCAACAAATCTTGCTGAAGTTGTTTGGGCGTGAAGATGCCAGAGGGCGGCATCACTTCAAGCGCATCGCCTACTTTGAGTTGATTGCAAATCCAGTTCGAGCCACGCCCTTGGTGCACGCGTTTGACGGTGACGCGGGGCGCACCATCGAGCCCGGGTGTACTGGACATGGAATAGCAACGGGGCACAAAGACGCCATCGATGGGCAAACGCAAAGTGAGAAATTGACCGGGTACGTACTTGAACGCCTGTGCCAGGGATGCGGGCACTTCAAACACGACCGATTTGGCATCGTGTGTTTCATCGATCAGCGCAGTGACGCGCAAACGATGGTATTGGCTCATAAACCCATTCCCAAAATGGCGCTGTCAGCTTTGATTTCTGCACCGCTGATGGCCATCGAATCATCGGACGCTAAAAACAACAAGACCTTGGCAATGTGCACCGGCATGATGGCGCGACCTTTGGGATTGACTTTGGGATCGAACAACAAATACTTTTCGGGCACACCAGGTGCCGTGGCTTTCATCATGGGTGTGTAAATACCGTCTGGATGCAAGGAGTTGACTCTGATGGCCAAGCCGTTTTTGCGGCAGTACAAAGCGCTTGCACGCGTCAGGGCGGCCACGGCAGCTTTGCTGGCGCTGTAGCCGGCATAGCCTTCAATGGGCAGCCAAGTTGAAACAGAGGCCATGTTGACAATGCTGCCGCCACGCTCTTTCATGGCCGCAATGCCTTGTTGGCAGCCCAAGAAGCAAGAGTCGGCATTGACTTGCATGAGTTGTCGGAACTGCGCCAAAGTGGCAGTCTCAATGCTGCCGGGCAACAAAATGCCGGCGTTGTTGATCAAAATGTCTAAGGGTCCAAAGTGCGCTTGAACCTTGGCGATGACCTGCTGCCATTCAACTTCGTTGCTGACATCGTGGCGCAAAAACAAGGCGCGTTCTCCACAGGCTTTGGCCAGGGCTTCACCAGCTGTGACATCGATGTCGCCAAAGGCCACATACGCGCCTTCTTGGAGCAAGAGCTCGACCGTTTCTTTGCCCACGCCACTGGCACCGCCTGTAACCAAAGCAACTTTGTTGTTGACGCGACCCATGTGAAATCTTTCTTAGGTAGAGGCGGCGGCGCGACCAGCGCGGCGACCAGAAAATACACAGTCTGCCAGAGACAGGCCGCTGACATATCGGGAAGAGGGCAAGCCCAATGCCGTTCTGCCTGCGGCATACAAACCCGCGATGGATTGCCCTGACGCATGCAAGACTTGGCCGTTGCTTTCGTCCACATGCAGACCACCCAAGGTGAGTGTGGCCAATGGAAAAGTCGGGTTGCCAATGGAGATGTCCAGCGCCAAAAATGGGCCTCGGGACATGTCGTGTCGCATGTCTTTAGATTTGCCAAAGGCGTCTTCTCGTTCGCCGCGTGCTGCGGCATTGGCGGCCTCTAAGCTTTGGCGCAACTTGGTGGCATCGGCTTTTAACCGGGTGGCCAAGGCTTCAAGTGTGTTGGCTTTTTTGGCACCCAACAGCATCATGGCCATGGCAGGCAAGGATTGGAATGCCCACAAGCCGCCAAACAAACATTGCTTGATGGCTTGCCATTTGAGTTGTGAGTCAATGATGAGCCAGCCGCGGCCATTTTGATGGTCCACCAACTCGTGGCCCAGTTTGGCACCATAGACTTGCTCGTTGCAAAAGCGCTCACCTTGCGCATTGACCACAATGCCTTGCGGCCAAACGGACGGTGGTGTGATGAACCGCCACGCAGAAATGTTGCTGAGTGCACTGGCACTGGCGCCCACGGTTTGCCCCAAACGCAAACCGCTGCCATCACAACCTGCGCCACCGACAGGCCAGCCTTTTTTGGCATGCGGTGCAAATTGGCCCATCAGTTCGGGGTTGTAGATGAAGCCTCCCGTTGAAAGGATGACCCCTTTGTGCGCCCTGATGTAGGTCCGGACTGCCGTTGCTTGTTCAATTTTTGCAGCTTCACGTCGGCACTCGGCAGCCTTGCCTGGCCAAAAGGTGCGCCAGCGTGCCACCTTTTTGTGAAGTTCAGCATGCCGCTGTGTTTCGGGGGCACCCGCGGGCAACTGCCAAACTTCTACGCCCACAATGCGTCCAGGTTGATCGGGCGATGCACGCTCACAGACCAATCGGCGAACGGTGGCTTGTGTGACTGTGTGCGCGCCCGATTTGAGGGTGGCACTTTGCAAGGCTTCAAACAAAACTTTGCCCGATTGACCGCGCGCCACAGTCCGATGACCGCGGGGGGCGGGCGGGCCTTCAGGGGTTTGACATGCTGGCACCACTTCGTTGCCCGAGAAGTACAAAAATTTGCCTTCAGGCGGATACGACGTTTTGTGATCGGGCATGGTGGCCGCAAATTTGGCGCCATGCGTTTCTAACCATGCCAAATTGGCCACGCTGTCTTGACAAAACTTCATCAGTGTTTGATCGGAGACCACGCCGTTGACTTCGTGTTTGAGGTAGGCTGCCATGGCCTCTGGACTGTCTTCAAAGCCCGCCTTCAATTGATATGGCGTGCCGCCTCCGGCATACACCACACCGCCCGACAAGGCACTGGCACCACCGCCTTCAAAGCGATCAATGACAATCACGGTTGCGCCATTGGCGCGGGCTTCTAGGGCTGCGCAGGCCCCTGCTGCGCCCCAGCCCACCACCACCACGTCGGCAGATTCGCGCCAATCGATGGCGTTGACATTTTGAATTTCGAGCGCAGGCTCAATGGGGGTGACTGTTGATATTCTGGGCTTGCGACTCACAACGTGGATTCCAATAAATCGGTGCGTTCGAGTGGGATGGGTTGTCCCTTGATGTCGGAGATGGCGCGGTAGGCAAAGGTGAGGGCTGGGCCCAAGGTAGAGCCAGCGCCAGGATAGGCGGGTCCCATGACCGATGCTGAATTGTTGCCAATGCAATAGAGACCCGGAATGACTTGGCCTGCGTCATTTAAAACGCGAGCATCACGGTCTGTGAGCAAGCCACCCTTGGTGCCAATGTCGCCAGGAAATAGTTTCATGGCATAGAAAGGACCTTTGGCAATGGGCGCCAAATTGGGATTGGGTTTAACGTGAATGTCGCCATAGTAGCGATCAAACACATTGCCACCCCGATCAAATTCAAGGTCTTTGCCAGTGCGTGCAAACTCAGTCATGCGCGCAGCGCTGTCTTTTAAGCCAGCCGCGTCAACACCAATTTGGGCGGCCAATTCTTCAAGCGTTTCGGCTTTCCAATAAACCACATTCAACCAGCTTTTGCGCAAACGAGAGTCGGGCACTGCAGCCGAAGGCATCAGGGGGCCGATGGGGTAATTGGCTCTGAAAGTGGCATCAAAAACAATCCAAGCAGGCACGGCACCGCCGGTGGCTTGGTGATTGGCAAACATAGCTTGTTGAAATTCTGGATAGGGCCCCGATTCATTTAAGAACCGTTTGCCTTGTGCGTTGACCACCATGCAGCCAGGCAAAGAGCGTTCAACAAACATGGGCCTGAATTTTTCTTCTTTGGGCACCATCATGGTGGGTACGCCCCAAGAGTGCGCCATGAGATGAAGTTGAGCGCCTGCGTCAGCGCCCGCACGAATGGCATCGCCGGTGTTGGCGCCGGGGGGTGTGGCGGTCCATGCTTGGTCAGTGGGCTGCGGCAAGTACTGCTCGCGCATGGCTTGGTTTCGCTCAAAGCCACCCGCCCCCAAAATGACAGCGTGCTTGGCCAACAGACGCTGTTCTTTGCCGTCCTTGAGCACCACCACGCCAGTCACGCGGCCGTTGTCAGTGATGAGGGACTGAAGCGGCGTCTCTAGCCACAAAGGAATTTTGCGTTTTCTAAAGGCTGTCAGCAGACTGCCAATGAGTGCTTGACCGCCGGTCATGCGGCGATCGCGTTTGGTTTTGTTGCGCCATGGATAGTCCAGGAAATAGCGCGCCATGATCCACATGAGGATGTATTTGGATTTGCGTTCGCGCGCCAACATTGAGCGGGCTTGGAATGCATTGATGTTCATCCGACCAAATATCAGTTGACCTGGATTGGTCGGTCGAATGAGGTTCAGACCTTCAATGCCCAGTTTGCCTGCATTGAAATCCACAGGGTCCATGGTGCGGCCCCCAGGCAATGCGCCTTCCATGTGCGGGTAGTAATCGGCATAGTGCGGCATGCTGCGATAAGCCACACCAATCTCACCCAAATAGCGCGCCATGTGCCGTGCCGTTTCGACATAGGCCAAGACGCGGTCGTCGGTGGCCAAACCTTTGGCACATGCCTTCACATAGCGGTAGGCCATGTCTAGGCTGTCACGCAGGCCCACCTTGGGCATGTCGTGGTTGTCGGGAATCCAAATGCCCCCGCCAGACAAAGCAGACGTGCCGCCCACCAGATCGGCTTTTTCGATGACCAAAGGCTTGAGGCCTTCGTCGCTAGCGCGAATGGCTGCCAGCAAGGCGCCTGCGCCAGAACCCACCACAATGACATCAAACTCTGGGGTTGAGTTCTGGTGCGCTGCACCCGCTGCTTGGCTCATACAACAATCCTATTAAACGAAGGCGTCGGCGTTGGGAAGACCTAACATGACGGCGCCGTGGCTTCTGGCATAGGTGTCGGTGTTGTTGGCGATGTGGCCGCGGGCCACGTGCAAGTCGCGGAAGATGCGCTCGATAGAGTTGGTTTTGTAAACACCACCGGCAGCACAAGCACGCATGATTTCATTGACCGCTTCGGCGCACAACTTGGGAACTTGTGCCGATTGGGCGCGCTGCATCAGTCGCTCTTCAACGGGCATGCGTTCTTGGTTCTTGGCGCAATCGACCACGCGCTGGTAGTTGCGGAACAACACCAGCTTGAGTTGGTCGGTGGTCATCATGGCTTCGCTCACGGCCAATTGCGAGTTCACATCTTCGGCTGTTTTGGAGCCATGCTTGCCCACAAATGTGGCGGCACGTTGGCGGAAGCTGGCAATGGCGCCATCGGTGGCACCAATGCAGGCGGTTGACACGGCACGCTGGAACACTTGCGTAAATGGAATGCGGTACAGCCAGCCGGGGTTGGTTTGACGGCCTGGGCATCCTGCATCGCTGTGGTCGTTGGTACGGTGCGTTCTGTGGGCAGGCACGAAGGCATCTTTGACCACAATATCGTGGCTGCCAGTTGCACGCAGACCTAAAACGTCAAAGTTTTTGACAATTTCAAAATCGGCCTTGGGCAACAAGAATGTGCAGTGCTCAATTTCGCCTGAACCATCTTTTTTGGGCAGCAAACCACCCAGCAAAATCCATTCGCAGTGTTCGACACCGCTGCTCCAGCTCCAGCGGCCGCTGAACTTGTAGCCGCCTTCAACAGGTTCTGCTTTGCCCACAGGCATGTAAGTAGAAGCTGTCAGAGTCATGGGATCTTTGCCCCAAACATCTTGTTGGGCTTGCTCTGGGAACAAAGGAATTTGCCAGTTGTGCACACCCACCACGCCATAAATCCAAGCGGTGGCCATGCAACCTTGGGCCAATTCCATTTGGATGGAATAAAAAACACGGGGGTCCATTTCGTAGCCGCCCCAGCGCTTGGGCTGCAGCACTTTGAAAAATCCAGCCGCTTGCATCTCGTCGATGGTTTCTTTTTGAACCAGGCCGGCATCTTCCGCGGAACGTGCGCGTTCTGCGAGGCGAGGCGCCATGTTTTTGGCACGTTCAATTAACTCTAGCGCTTCAGGCGTTAAATAATCATTGTTGACCGTAATCATTGTTTAATCTCCGTAGGGCCTTTAAG